>JAQIBO010000259.1 GCA_027859055.1 Spirochaeta sp. | reverse complement strand
CCGGGCGCCGGGCGCCGGGCGCCAGAGCGCCGGGGCCCGCCCCCTCACGCGGGGCGCAGGTTCCAGCTGAAGTAGTTCATCCGACCGTCGGCGAAGGCGCGATAACGGTCACTGCCGATCGTTCCGGCAAACTCACTGAACGCGGAAAGAAACATTTTGGGCACGCGTCGCTGGATCAGCTCCACTTTGCGCTCGTTGTCCCGCTCCAGCGCGCGCACCACGTTGGGGGCGATATCCACTTCACTCTCAATCGCGAATCCGGCCTCACGAATTTGCGCTTTCAGCGCCTCCATGTCGGGGTACCACCGCATGTCGGTCAGCAGAAAGGTTCCTTCGGGACGGAGCACTCGCCGTACCTCCGCAAAGAACTGCATGACGTCACCGTAGGCGCGGGACGCTTCCACGCTGACCACGTGGTCAAATGCGTCTTCCGGAAAGGGCAGTCGTTCCGCCTCACCCTGGACAAACTCGACGTTGGTCAGTTCCCCGTAGATTCGTTCGCACGCCTCGACGTTCTTGTCGCTGATGTCAAGTCCGACGTACCGCCGCGGTTGCAAATAGCGGGCGATATACGACGCTCCCCCTCCGCGACCGGAACTCACCTCGAGGATTTCCTTGTCGGCGACGGGAACGTGTGAGACGGCGACGTGGTACAAGTGCGCTCCGTACGGTTCCGTGCGATCCTCCGGCTCCAATACAAGATCGGGAGCGTCGATCGGCGCGTATCCATAGTTCATGAAGCGCACCCCGTCATATTCGGTATCCCAGTTAATCATCTTGGCGTGCCAGTACCGCCACAGGGGCAAACGCACCCACCGGGGAAGGTTCACGAATCGGTCAACAATCCAATGACCGAGTCGATGTATCGGCCCCTTCAGTTCTTGTGTTTCCATGGTTTCAACATATCAATATCTGCTCAAAAGGGCGAATTTCCGGATTGCAGCGGCCGGGCGCGGGTAACCCGGTGCAGCAGCACGGCAAGAATTCCGCCCATACACAGGATGACGCCGAGAATTGCCGGCATCACGGCGATTGCACCGGGCCCGTCCATGAGTTGCCCCATGCTCCACGGAATCGTCATGCCCCCCGCCCCGGCTCCAATAAAGAACCATCGCGACGTCCTGCCGGTGACGCGCATGTGCCGACCGGCGAATGACATCGTCGTGGGAAAGACCGCCGCCATCGAAAAACCGGCCCCCAGTGCGCCGATCCACAGCACCACCTCCGATGCTGATCCCGCGGGTGATGCAAGCAGTGCCACACTGAGCCCCGACCCAAGGACCGAGCCGATGAGAATTTTCTGCGAGGAGTACCGGGCGGCGACCGGAATTGCCAGAAGGCGGCCGGCGGTGAGGGTTGCCCAGAACGCCGCCGTTACGGTTCCGGCACGAACCGGCGTAAGGGTGTGCGTCGCTGTTGCCCATGCATAGATCCAACCGCCGAAACTCGCCTCTGAACCGACGTACAGAAGCAACAGAAGCGCGACGAGAACAACTGTGGGCGTATCCGTCGCAACATCGTCGCCGTCACGCTTTTCCGGAGCCGTCGGCGTTGCCGCAAGGAAGAGCATCACCGCCCCGGGAAGCGCCACTGCCGCGCCGACCAGATACGCCGGAACGAGAGAACCGGTCAGGCGCATCGCCTGACCGATAAGAATGGGGCTCAAAATCGCTCCGATTCCGAAGGCGAAATGGAGCGCGTTCATCCATGGGCCCACCCGCTCGCGGTACAGCCACACCAGAAGTGTATTGCCGCCAACCTCGACAACACCGCCGCCGACCCCGACAACACCAAACACAGTCAACAGAAGTGGCAACGTCGGTACGAGGGGCACAACCGTCAGGGCACCCACCATCAGGAGGATCGCCGCGCCGAGCAGTCGGTTTCCCGACAGCCGATCCAGCGCCGCACCGCCGCCAAGAGAGCCCACCATGTAGCCCGCGCGGTACGCGGCAAAGGCAAGCCCGACCGCGCCGAGTGTTTCCCCGGTCAGTCCGGCCAGCGTCGGCAGGGACGGCCCGATAGAGGCCACGACAATTCCCAGGGCCGCAAGTGCCCAGAAGTACCCCGCCGTATTGAGTCGTTCAGTTTTGAGTGTCACCGGCGAATCATCATGTATCCCGGCGGGTCCGGCAACCCCGGCCGGTGATATACGACGGAATTCCGATGCCCGTGAATGGTAACAACACCCACACTCCGCAGCATGAAACCCACACACAACTATTCATTTGTACGGCCGATTGGCCTGGTTGCAGTCCTCGGTATGACGCTGATAGCTCTCGGTTCGGTTGTCGGGTGCGCCGCGACGCCGCCAATCACCGATAACGCAGGAGACCCCGTACTCGATGCAATCGCAACACGGGAGATGGTCACCATTGATGGACGCGACCACGGCCTTGTGATCCGCGGGCACGATCGGACCGCACCGATTCTGTTGTATCTCGCGGGAGGACCAGCCGGTACAGAGATAGGATGGACGACGGAATATCTCGCCGCGCTGGAACGGGACGTGGTATTTGTCAACTGGGACCAGCCGGGCGCGGGGATGTCGTACCGGTCGGCGGATTGGGGTTCGGTACGCGTTTCCGACTACGTCGACGACACGATTGCCCTGACCGAATACTTGCAGAACCGGTTTGACCAGGAACAGGTCGTTCTGGTGGGGCATTCCTGGGGCACCATCGTCGGTCTGAAGGCGGTTGCCCGTCGTCCGGACCTCTTTTCTGCCTACGTGGGCGTGGCCCAACAGGTCAACACGAGAGAAAACGACGTCCACGGGTACCGGTACGCGTTGAACGAAGCGGGGCGCCGCGGGGACATGCGAGTGGTCAAACGTCTGTGGGAAATGGGACCGCCTCCGTATTCCCAGGCAGATGGCAACCAGTACGAATATCTTTTTCAGAAAGTCCACGCCTATTCGCCGCATCCGTCGGCGGAACCGTCGTTTACGCGCATGGTCTTTCCTCCGGAATACACGCTGGTCAACTCGTTTCACGCGATTCGCGGATTGCTCCGTGGCGTTCGGACGATTTATCCCCAGCTTCACACTCTCGATTTTGAGCGCGACGTTCCCGCAGTTGGCGTGCCGACGTTTTTCTTCACCGGTCGTTACGACGAGAACTGTGTTCAGGATTTTACCTGGCGCTATTTCACCGCTCTGGAAGCGCCGCACAAGGAGTTCATCTGGTTTGAACGGTCCGGGCACAACGTGCCGTATCACGAGCCGGAACGGTTCGTTCGCGAAATCCGCCGGCGCGTGCTGGCACCAATTGAATAGATTTCTTGCGCGGACGCCGGTTCCACCGTACACTTCCGGTGTGAATCATGTGCTGTTGTTCGTCTACATTCTGCTGATGTCCGCGGGAACCGGCGGTGCCGTCGCACTGGGTCTACTCCATTACCGCCTGCGTACCCCTATAACACGGGCGTTTCTCGTTGCCAATATCGGTCTGTTTATCTCCCTCTTGCTCGTCCTCGTTTCGATGTACCTTGAGTCTGTCCCCCGGGATGCGACGGCGGTGCCGTTTCAGTACTCGCAACTCCGGACAATTCTCGGCCTTGTGTTGGGAGTCGTTGTGTACGGCAGCGTGGCGTGGGCGCTTGTGCATCTTGACGGTGTGCATCGGGGCCTTGTCCTGGGAACAGCCGTGGTGGCGATCGCTGCGATGGGTATGCAGACGACGCTGTTCATGATCGGGGAGATCGGCCTGGCGTTGCGCACCGCTCCGGCGTATATGTACACAATTTCGGCGTGCCTGCTGGTATTTGGTATCGTTCTGATCCGTCACGGCGGTACCGCGCAGACACCGACGATGGCGTGGTTCCTCGTTCGCCTGGGTTATCTGAACGCGGTCTTCGCCGTCGCATCCGCTGTGGTGTATACGCTGCTGGAACGGATTCCCGGTCTCCAGCAGATCGATCTCAGTCTCGACTTTCTTTACTATATCGTGTGGTCGGTGCTCTCGATCGCCGCCTTTGTCCGGTATATCACCCGGCCGGCGGCGCTTATCCAGGACGACGAGATTCACGCGGCGTTTATCAGCTCCTACGGTATTACGCCCCGGGAGGTTGAGGTGATCAGGCTGATCAGTCAAGGATTGAGCAATCAGGAGATCGCCGACCGCCTGCACCTTTCGTTTGCAACGGTACGCACCCACGTCTATAACGTGTTTAAAAAGACCGGAGCGGGAAGCCGCGTTGACTTGCTCCGTCTGGTGAGCGGGTTCCGGGAATAGACACGCCGCAGGGCGCTCTGTTCCATCCGTCTATCCGTTCGCCGGCACGTTTCCGTAGATCCCCTGCAGGTCCGCCACAAGACGCCGACGCCGGGGTTGCGACAGCGTCAGATGTGCCGCAGCGCCTTCGGCCTGACGGAGGAGCTCGGCGACCTTTTCGGCGCCAAATCGGGCGATCTCCCCGTGGTCAGCCGGTGTGACCGTCGGTGTGACCGTCGGTGTGACCGCCACGGGCCCGGTGAACGCCGAGGCTCCCTGCCGCTTCTGGCTGCGCGCCCACGCCACCACGAGATTCCACTCCCACGGCGGAACTGAATCCTCCGGGCGGACGGTGGCGTCGGTACGGTCGTGATGTTCGTGCTGTCTGAGCCGCCCCGGGGCAGATCGTTCCCGCGGGCGCACCAGTTTTCCCAGATCGATTAGATCGTCCCGCAGCTGATACGCGCGGCCCAGGGGAATCCCGACCTCCGACAGGCGGTCCACGTCTCCCGCGGGACACCCTGCCCACAGCGCACCGATTTGCAGCGGTGCCACAAAGGTGTAGCGCCCGGTCTTCATGTCGTACAACTCCAAGAGGCTTTCGATGGACGGGTCTGTACCGGCAAAAGAGATGTCCGCCGCCTGCCCGACTACGGTCACCGCGGCGGTATGCCGCACGATTTCGACGATCCATCCGGGAAGTCCCGCGGACATAACCGTCTCGCTGAGCAGTCCGAAGCCGATCGCGTACAACAGGTCCCCCGCAAGCACCCGATCCGCCATCCCGCTGCCACTCTCCGGGCGGACTTCGGTATCAATGCGATCGTCGTGAAGCAACGCAAACACGTGCAGAATCTCTGTTGCAATCGCAAGGCGCCGCAGCACGTCAGCTGCGTTGTCACCGCCACGGTCACCGCGTTCGGACTCGTCGGCGTTCTCGGGCGCGTCGGCGTACGCGGCAGCGGCGGCGTATAACACCCGCGGTCGTACGAAGCCGGCGTTGCGGTGAAGGTATTCGGTGATCAGCCGCTGAACCCCCGGGGCAAATCTCCCTGTGTCTGCCTCCTCAAGACGGTCCGCAACGACGCGATTCAGCTCTGCTGCGAACGTATCGCGGTCGAACGTCATTGAATACCAGTCGGGGCAAGGACGAACGCCGCTGCGTATACTGCCCCGAACAGAAGATGCAGCTGAGCGCTTCGCACGGGAAGGTCCATGAGGTCGCTTCCCGTCTTTGCGCGGCGAACCTGACCGATCAGGCGCACCGCCACCGGAATGGTGAGCGCCACAAGTCCGGTCAGCGGCGGCACTGTCCCCAGAACGATCAGGAGTACCACACTGATGTAGGCACTGAGCAGCAGCACCAGAAAACCGATTACGCTTCTGTGAAACCCGAGGAATCGCGCAACCGTCTGCACCCCCGCGGCGGTATCGGTGTCGATGTCGCGCAGATTATTTCCGTGCAGAATCAGCGTTACCAGAAGCGCCACCGGCAGCGAAACAGCGAGCGTTTCCGGCAGAGTCTTTCCGGTGAACGCCCAGGTCCCGGTGAAGACCAGGGCCGGACCCATTAGAACAAAGACGCTCAGGTCTCCCAGACCGCGGTACTTCAGACTGAACCGCGCACCGGTGTACACGTACGCGCCAAGTGCCCCGGTGAATCCGATCGCCCAGAACACCGGTCCCCGGACTGTCGCGATCAACGTCCCCAGCAAGACCCCGAGAACGAAATAGATGTGCCCGCTCACCAGCATATAGCGCGGCGTCACCACCCCGCGGCTGATTGCGTGGGTCGGATCGGGATCGTCGGGGCCGTCGACCCCGGATCGGTAGTCGTAGTAGTCGTTCAGGACGTTGGTGCCGGCGTGAAACAGAAGCGCCGCGCCCAGGTAGACCGGCACGGTCCACCACAGCACCTCTGCCGAACGGTACACCGAAACGGTCACGGCCAGTCCAACGGGAACAACCGAGGCGGGAAAGGAGTACGCCCGAAGAGACACACCCCAGCGTCTGATCGCGCTCATGCGCGGGGCTCCTCGCGGCCGGGCTCCGCGCGCGCGGCCGCGCCTTCATCGAAACGGTCCAGCGGTTCCGGCTGCCGCCGAAGATGGGCGGCGGTGCGATAAAACTCCCCGGCACGGCCACCGCCGAAATGGCGAAACCCGCTCATTATATAGTGCATCCGGAGACCCAGCGCCCCGCCAACCGGAATTCCCCCGAAGATCGACCCCACGCTCATGGAACCCAGGGGAATAACCCACCCCAGATCAACGGGTGTGAACGCCCGCAGTCGTTTCCCGGACACAAACGCCGCGGCGTTGGCACCGGCGCGACGGCCGGAGTAATGGGCAAAGTTGACCGCCCGACGCACCACCGAACCGTCCCGGCGCAGCGCAGCCGCGTCGCCGGCGACAAAAACCGCCGGGTGTCCCGGCACCTGCAGAAACGCGTTGGTCTCAATTCGCGCATCCCGGGTGGCTTCCACCTCTCCGGCCAGTTCAATCGGTGCGGCGCGCATGCCCGCGGCCCAACAGATCATCGGAGCGGTAATACGCGTGCCGTCAGTCAGGGTGATCGAACCGGCATCGGCGTTGCTGACACCAATCCCGGTTCGCAGGTCAATGCCCTGATCCGCGATGTAGCGGGAAACCTGTTCGCGGCGGCGGGCGCTCAACATCGACAGGATCTTCGATGCCATATCCACCACCGTTACGCGTGGCGCCGCTGCAGTTCGCGTTCCGTGTCGCAGGGCCACCGCCGTTTCCAGACCGGTGTATCCGGCGCCGACAACAACGACATGCGGGGTAATTCCAAGGCGAAGCTTGTCCGCTACAGCGTCACGCAACACGGTTGCCGCGGTAAGCGTGTTGACTGTGTAAACCCGGTGTTCACGCAGGATTTCCGGAGGAGATGTCGGCGTGGATCCCTGGGCCAGAACCAGGGCGTCGTAATGCACCGTCTCCGTTTCCGTCTCCACCGTCTGTGCCGCCATATCCACCCGGCGGACCACCGATATCGACCGGGTAACCGACTCGTCAAAGATCTCCTCCAGTGGTCGTGCCATCGCAGCGCGGCGAACCCGCCCCGAGAGCAGATCCGGGAGTGCGGGAACCATCGTCGCGCTCCCGGACTGGTCGATGAGATGAATGTGGCCGTGCCGACACCGACGTCGTATCGCCCGAACCGCCTGCACCCCCGCGAAACCGCCGCCAACTACTACAAACTGAATCCCGTTCATGAGACCGAAGGTACGCACCATTTGGATTGCGGGCAAATTGCGGGCAAATGGTATATTGACAGCCGGTCAGGCAGGACTAAGATACGTGCGGAGGGTACATGAACGCTATCGACGCAATCGGCGGCGCCCGGCCGCTCACAACCGAACAGTTTGCCACCCGCGCGTACGACGGAGTCTCCAACCCGTTGCGCAACCCGGTGAAAACGATTATGGACGCATGCCCCACAGTGGAGGAAACACCCCCCATGCTGGGAATCTTCAACGACATTCCCTGTCGTCAGTTCCGGGAATCCGAAGCGCACGCCTGGGCGCAGGCGGGGTTCCTCTGGGTCGTCAACGACGGTGAACACAGTCAATGGGAGGGGACCTACGGACGCGATCAGAACGCAACGCAGTTGCGCCTGGGGCTATTACCGATGCAACGCCTTCCCCGGGAGGCGATCAGTGGCCATGGTGACGCGTTTCAACTGGGAGCGCGGGCGACGATGCGTCCCTATGGCACTCGTTTTGAGGACGCCGAGCGCTACATCCGCGCCATCACCTTTCCCGTACCGGGCAACGCCACCGCCGACGACCGCGGCGGGTATCCGGTCCGCGCCGGCGACCGCACGCCCTACTTCACCCCCGACGGCCTCCGCAACGCTGAGCGTGACACCCAGGGGTGGATCCAGTTTGAAACGGCTGAGTACATCCTCGACACGGAAATGCGCGACCGCGTTCTGGACTTGATCGCCTCTCAGGAACGGAACCGGGTCTGCGGGTTTGTCGGTCCCTTTGACGCGCGGATGCGCGGCGGCGACGGGCCGGAGCTTCAGACCGGCATTCGGGACCTGTTTCGCGCCGCCACCGCCCGGGGCGTACACATGGGGCGTCTTGTCAGTCCCGGTCCGGAGGATACGCCGCAGGCGCTGGAAGACGCCTTTGTCGCGGCGATCGAAGCCGGGGCCCGGGCGCTCACGGTGCACGTTTTGACCAGTGATCTTCCCTATCGCGGCGCATCCGCGCTGGCTGAGCCGTTTTTCCGCGCCTGCCTGCGGTGCGGTTTTTGAATTGACCGGTTCGGTGTACTACACGTGAAAGAGGAATGCACTGTTATGTGTATGCATCATGACCAGATCGATGTCGGATTCTCCGAGGAGACGTTTTACGCAGGCACCCACATCTGTCTGGTCTTTCGTGATGAAACGGAACGACAGCGAATTGTGGCGCAATTCGTGGAGGGTGGCGTGCTTCACGACGAGCGGGTCCTCTATTTCGCCGATTCCGCCAACCCGTCCGACGTGATCAGCTGGCTCACGGAGCTGGACGTCGCGATCTCCGGTAAAGACGATCCGTTCTTTTCCGCCGACAGCGCCGCATCAGTCTACTACCCGACCGGACAATTTGACCCGGAAGAGATGTGCGAGACGCTGAAGACCTCCTGGACCACCTGCCACGACGCCGGGTACCCCAACAGTCGCGTTACCGGGGAGATGTCCTGGGCGCTGCGTGACGTTCCCGGCACGGACCGGATTATCGAGTACGAGGCCGCAGTCAACGAGGTCCTCAAGACGCACCCGATCACCGCCATGTGCCAATACGATGCCAACCGGTTCTCTGGTGATGTGATCTTCCGGGCGTTGCAGGTTCACCCGTATATGGTCATGAACCGGCAACTGATGAAGAATCCGTACTACATCGTGGAGCAGTCTCATTAGTTCAACGGATCGGCAACCCGCGGCGGTGCTTCACGACCTGCTCACCGCGGGGACGTTTATCGGGTTCTACAACGACGCCCACAAAGTTGTTGAGTTTGTCGCCTCCGCAATTCACAGCATTCCCGGAGTCGCAGGTTGTACCGTCGAGCTCTCTGAAACTGCGCCGCAACGAGACCCACATCGGTATGTTGTAGAGATTCAGACGACAGAGAAGTCCTACGGGTGGCTGGTTATCGAGATAGGTGATCGCAACCGGTTTGAGCAATTTCAGACGGCAATCCACAACTTCTCACCGCGCGTGGGACCGCTGCCATTCCCCCAACGGCGGAGCTCATGGAGGGCTCGGTATTTTTCGCCGAGCGAAGCGAGAAGCCCGATTGCACCGTGCAGCGCGCATTTGAAACGAGGCAAATTCACACAACGGTCGCGCCGTTCCCGTGGGCCGAGGATCCGCAGCGGTGGTTCGCCGTTTCGGCGTTTCCCATAACCGACAGTTCCGGAACGGTCATAAACGTGATCGAGTCCGGCCGCGATATTTCCGAGCTCAAGAAGCTCCAGGACAGCCTGGCGCAGGCGGTCGAGGAGAAAGATCTACTCCTGAAAGAGGTCCATCACCGCGTCGGTTGAACGGATTCAGTCGATGGCGCTGGTT
>JAQIBO010000258.1 GCA_027859055.1 Spirochaeta sp. | reverse complement strand
GTATCTACCTCGTCGTCTGCCTGATCCGGGCGGGACGGCAACTGGACATCAAAGGGAGCGATATATACCTGGCACGGCTTGTCCTTGAGCCACTCCCCGAAAAGCAGGTGCAATCGCCCAAGTATCGCCTGGTGCGCACGGCTGGGTGCGGGCGACATGTTCCACGCCGTCCCTTCGATGAGCTCCCACCGCTCCTCTGGCGGCCACCGTCGGTAGTCCCCGTAGGTATAATGCGCGTCGGTCTTTCGCAGAGCCTGTCCCATGACCCGATACTATCACGCAGCGGAGCATCCCGAAAGGGGGACCGCACGCGGGACGTCGGCCTGGTCGCCGCCGCCCCGCGGCGCCCCTCCAATCCCTGGCGCAAGACGAGACGATCGTCCACACCTATGAGGAGCGTTTCCGGTTTGACCGGACAAACGTTCTGAGGCTATCATCAATATCGGATAGGAGTATTTGTATGGTATCCGATATGGCTATCAGTGAACGGCTGCATCGAAGTATCTCAGGGAAGAAACGGGAGCTGGACAGAAGACGCCCCTTTCCCCCGGCGGTCCTGCGCAGGCTCACGGAAGAGTTTACCCTCGAATGGACGTACAACTCGAACGCGATCGAGGGCAACACGTTATCCCTGCGGGAAACGGAACTGGTTATGAACCGGGGGCTGACGATTGGCGGAGAATCCCTCCGGGAACACTTCGAGGTGGTGAATCACGCTGAGGCGATAGCCTTTCTGGAGGCGTTCGTTCAGAAGAAAACCGATTTGTCAGAGGAGTTCATCTGCGGACTCCATCGCATAATCCTGAAGAACATCGACGACCTCGAAGCGGGGACATATCGGCGGCATACTGTCCGCATTGTGGGAGCAACTCATATTCCACCCCGGGCGACAAAGGTCAGGGGTCTGGTTTCCGAGCTGATCGAATGGTATGAGCAGCATGCGCACCTCAAACCGATACCGGAACTGGCGGCGGAAATACTATCGGGTCCTGCAACGAGCAGACAACGGAGACAAGGCACCATTCGCCGATTTTATCGGCCGGTCAGTGGAGCGATCCCTTATCATTTACCTCAACGCAGTGCACCCCGACGAGAACTGCCGCGAGGGAAGCGGTTACATCTCACTGCGTGAAGCCGCGACCGTGTGTGACTATTCCCAGGAATATCTCTCGTTTCTCGCCCGCACCGGAAGACTCGACGCGGTAAAATTCGGCAGAAACTGGATGACATCCCGGGAAGCGATCGACGCATACATCGAATCGATACGACCGGCGGGCGACTTACACTCGTGAATGAGGAATCTCCTCCCCCCTGCCGGCGTAAATCGCCGCTTCGATCATTGAAGGATCCGGCGGGTCCTCCGCGGCGCGTTCCCGGACTCGGCTCACCGCGGCCGAGAAAAGGGCGCGGCGAATCTCTCTGAGAGAAGACTCGACGGTGTCCCCGTCGACGCCGATCATAATCGCCATCGGTTTGCCGTCGCGAGTGACGATAATCTCGTGTTCCGACGCGAGTTGTTCACCCAGGGCTTTCGTCTTCTTGAGCTCCGTCACCGACAGATATCCCATATTCGCTCCTTTTACGCTCTGTTGTTATATCATTACAGAGGGAGGGCCACCACCCTTTTCGGGCCCCCTCGCCCTCTCTGGCCCCGGAGTGTGGGTGGGCAACGCGGCACCCTACTTTCTCGGAGCCTCCGTCAGGCGGTTTCTGAATACGAGTGATGTTGATGAACCGAAAAAAAGGCGCCGAGTGGCGCCTTCGGGTGAGTGTGGAGAATACCGGATTCGAACCGGTGACCTGTTGATTGCGAACCAACCGCTCTACCAACTGAGCTAATTCCCCGACGTTTATGTGCGGTAGAATAGCGGGCCCCGCGCTAACTGTCAACGGTTTCACCCGTGGCTTGGCCGTGGGCGTACGCCGATCGTGTCGAAGAGCGGAAGCGCCAGAAAGTGCTGGTAGTACGGAAGAAAGGGACGGCTGACGCCGGTGAGTCCGTGGCGGAGAAACTCGACGTGGACGAGGTCGGTAACCGGCCGTAGGATAGAGATTGGAGAGGTGGCCGAGTGGTCGAAGGCTTTCGATTTGAAATCGAGCGTACCGGAGACGGTACCGTGGGTTCGAATCCCACTCTCTCCGTACTTGACGGATGCCTCAGACGGGGCCAAAGTAGGGAACAAGATACTCGTCTACCCACGGTAGAATGAGCTGAGGGCCCGGGTAACAACCGGGACCCTATCTTTCAGAACGCCGTTGACCGATCCATATGCTCCATAAAACGCTTCTCGATTTCCTCGATTGGTTGGGCAGGATCTACATGAAGGATATCAAACGACGAGGTCCACCCCAGGACGTATACGATTTCAAGTTCCGAGGACATTCTCTTCTGGTTAAGAATATTCAGAAGGGTCCATCCTCCGGCGATCCATTTGTTTGCGATCTCTGCCGACGAACACGTAACGACTTCTCTAACTTTCGAATAATCCGATTCCATTTCGTCCTCCTCGCGACCTCGTTTCGAAACGTTCCCGATTCACAGACTGAGGGTCCCTGATTCGGTGAATTGGTGATCTGCCTCGTCCTGCCATTCCAGTTTGTAAGTCAATCGGCGTTGCCCAAAGAGGTATACGACACCCCTTGCATCGCGTCCCGGCGGTAGAATCGACACTGGGAAAGTCTTGGCGGTCTCATCCCGAATCTCCTCTGGTGGATCCTCTCCGCTCCGTGCCTCAATTCGTACGTTGCACGCATCGACGGCTCCCGTGTTTCGGACAATGATGCTGTTCGGTTTCTTGTAGTCGGGGACGCCTTGCAGTTCGATTGAAAGTCTGGCCCGTTTGCGTTCTTCGAGGTCGAGTTTTGTCGATTCCTTCTGCATCCGAATGAGTGGACTGCGCCCAAACGTCATAATTGAGATCAGCACCGCCAACTGTCGGATGCTCAAACTTGAAGCGCTCCACGGCTTCAATACCGGTCGCGGTGAGACGTATATGGGTAGTACGCCGCTTCTCCCAGACCATGCCCAGCGCTCCCAGGGTGTAGGATTCAATGTAGCCGTTTTCCTCGAGGACCTTCCGAGATCGTGATAACGACGACCGTGACGGACGTTTCCCCGATAGCCTGAAAGATAGTGAGGTTTTACTTCGAAAGGTGACCGCGATCGATCATGAGTTTTGTAAACTCTTCTTCTGACATAGGACACTCAAACAAGCGCCGAAGCTCCGCATTCGTCTGAAGTCTCAACTGGCGTTTAATACTCGAAAGAATAGGCTTCCCCAGATCCTTTGTGTGGTTGGGTATCGATGTTGCTATCGTGGTTTCTTTTCCGAGGTAAATAAAAGTGTACTTCGAATCTGGTCGATTTTCTTCGTAGAAACCTTTTGATCGTAGTGCTTGCTTAGCTTTCTTAGGATTCTGCGGCTTCAATACTACGAGAACCTTCTTGCAGTTTGTCGATAATGGTTTTGCGGTTCACCCAAACATGAGGATCGTACGGTGGGTGTGCGGATGACCGATCAGCCGTTGACAAAACAATTAATGCAGATAAATAGGCTTCTCTGGATGTCTCCCCAGCGCCGAGAACGTCGGCTTCAGGTATTCGGATCGCTATGCCGTCAGAGAGTGTTATTTGCTCAATCGTACCTGGGTCAAGAAGCGGAGCTGATATGTCTTTTCGCAATCCTTTAATCGCCATAAGGGTAGATTCATCAACGACCGCATTCAGGTACTCAGCTTGTTGCGAGTCGAGGTTGTCGAGAAGATATGCATCAAGGAGTGTGTCTAAGAAAAGCTGCCCCCCATTGAACCGACTGTCGAAAACATCATCATAGTCGAAATCAATGTGAATATCGTTTGAGATTGCTCTACAGATATCATTTCTGACAATCTTCATGACGACCGGGAACGCCTTAGCGATCGGGTACTCATGACCACAATACGAGATGTGTCGGATCGAATAGCGGATCTCTAAAGGCTCGTGATCTGGGTTTGCAGGGCTATCAAACCATTCCGTATCAGGGTCAAAATCATATTGATCACCGCTCCACATCAAGGCGTGGGCGATCGCAGCTGATTTGTGGAGGCTGAAATCACGCGGATATGCTTTCTGACCTTCCTCAAGAATCTTAATTGCGTCGTCTTTTCGCTGTTGTGCTATTAGAACCTTGCTGTATGCAGCGTACTCTGCAGGGTTTAGTCCTTTGTTGGCAAGTATCTTCTCAAGACACATACTCCATCGACGAAGTGTGAACTCGTCAACTTCCGGAGTCATGAACGAATACGCGAGTTGGTTATTAATTTCTTCTGCAAGGCTTTGTGGTTCTGCGGCAAAACTACTCATCGGACTCCCGTGATACGGTGAAAACATTCCTGACTTGTTTCTTAATGATCGGGTGAACAACGTCCGTTGTCAACACGTAAATTGGTCTAAGTCCATTATTGTCCTATATTGTCGTGATTGAAGCTACTATCTCCCTCATTACCTCGAGGCGCTTAGGATCCGCGCCGGAGGTAAGTACTTGGTGGTAGATGCGGAGGAGGTTGGCGGAACGGGTGGCAGGTTTGCACCGGAATGCCCGGGGCATGGTTACTTGACCGCCCCTGGGGTATAAATTCTTCACCGGATATCGCAGGCTCACTTGTCTTCCGAATACTGGACGGACGATAGATGGGATAATTCCCCATGTAGGCCAGTACACTCGGCCACGAGTCTCAGCTTGATCTATATTTCCAAAAATGAATACCGGCACGCAGATAACTCTATAACGAAACCGACCATCCTGCAACGTTGTGCGTCTGTGTTCACCGCTGATGGAAGCGCCTTTGGCGCCCCAAATTTGATTTATACTCGAATCACTGGTAGAAATATCACATGGCATTGAGTCTACGAGGTACTCACGGTACATCCGTTGAATCTGCGGCATGGGTGAAAGACGGTTCCGGAGAACCTCATACGGGACGCGCGGGTCGCGGTGTCTATGTCTGGGCAGAATCGCATTACTCATTTGCCTTGGCGGTCGGCTGGTATCGCGAGTCTCGCCAGGGTGAAGAGTTTCTCGCGGTACAGTTCCTTTCCCGGTATCCCAACGAAAAGCATATGGCGGAGCTTCTGAGCGATTCCGACGGGCGATGGCCGAGTTTGGTCTACCCGGTGGCAACGGCATATTTGTTTCGCAAGCTGGGTCGGATAGTTGTCGAAAAAGAAGTAGAGATCAAGTGAGAATACAATGATGGATGATAGAACGAAAAAGGCCCTCGAATCTGCGGCCGAATACTTAATGTCTCTTGATGCCGACGCTCTTCGATCCAAGATTGACGGTGTTCACGACGGGTTGGTGTACCATGCCGTTGTAGACAACGCATTTCTAGCGTTCTCGTCGCGCCTCTACTCCCGTGATGACACTCCCGTTGGATCACATGCGGTCGTTGAGAAAAGCCCTTCAGTGGAAGTTGCCGATGCAGAGCACGCTGAATACCGGAGAGTCGCAAGCAAGGTAGTGGAAGTCCCAGCAGACGCAGTTGTTGCCGTGCATCACGGCACTGAGTTTCCGCAATGGCCGACAGCAGCATAGTCTCATCGTTTCGTTTCCTCTCGTACAAGATCGATGAGGTGAGCTACTCGCTTGCACCCCGCGTGGGAAACCTGTCCGTTCAAAGTATTGAGCCAGAAAAACTCCGTCGCAATCTCTTGAAAGGGTGACGCGGTCCGCTGCGTTGTAAACATACATTATTCGGGCCGTTGCTGCTCTTATAATTCAAACCGCACAACACTCCTGGCTCCATTGTCATTCGACTGACTGTGTGTGCCGCCTGATTGCTCAACCAGCATCTTGACAACGGTGAGGCCAAACCCGGGTGATTTGTTTTTTAACGTTCTTTCGTCAAATCCAACACCGTTATCCTGGATGCTCAGCGTCACGGTGCTATCATCCGTACCGATAGATACAGATACCTCTCCGCCGTCACGATCTTTGAAAGAGTACTTGAACACGTTGGTCAAAAGCTCATTGATGATAATACCGAGGAAGAACGTTTTCTTCGGCCCCATCCTGAAATCGGCGATATCCCGTTCGATGGTAATGGTTTTCTCAAGGTCGAAAACCCTGACGATTGCATCTATGAGACCGTTCGCATAGGGCTGGATTGATACCTCGTTAAGGTCATCGCTCCCTAACAACTTGTCATACAGAACCCGTGTGCTCTGAACGCGAGCGATGGTATCCTGCAATGCGGATTTCACCTCAGCATGTGCCGTTGAACCAATTTGTAGCGACAAGAGGCTCTCAATCGTAGCCATGTTGTTCTTGACTCGATGATGGACTTCACGAAGGAGCGTCTCTTTCTCGTGCAGTTGTTTCTGGATTTCTATCTCCGCGATCTTTCGGTCGGTGATGTTGCTCCCGAAGCAGGACCCTCCGATAACCCTGTCGCCGTTTACTATCGGGTTAAAGCTCACTTGAACAAACTGGGTTCCGCTGACCGTTTCGACTTCATCAGTAATTGTGAACTGTTCGTTGGACAACACCCTGTCATAACGGGGTTTCCATATCGGCCTGAGAGCTTCGGGAAGGGCGTCGATCAGATTGCTACCTTTTTCAAGCCAGAAACCGAACGCCGCGTGAAAATCGTTCCGAAATCGATCATTGATATACCGAATATTATAGTTTTTGTCGAAGGACCAAATACTATCGATGGTGCCCTCAACAATTGCGGTAAGATCGGCATTGCTCTCATCAGCTTGTTCTTTGGCGTGAATGAGGTTCTTTTCCAGGTTCTCTCTGTGCCCGATATTGACCAACATCTCGGAAAATACTCTCAGTAACGTCTTCTCTGTCTCGGAGTATTTTTTCGTTTCTCGGACGGAATCGAATCCGACGAACCCGATACATTCACTCTGCCTCATCATGGGAAGTGTCAGAATACTCCTGACACCTTGCGGCTCGAGGACTTGCCGTACTCCGTCATCTGGCGGTAGTTGCATTACGTCCTCGATACTGATGTCTTCGCCATTTCTATGGGCTTCCACTAAGTGTTCCATAACTGTATTCGGGACGCCTTGCAGGTTATCTATTTCAGGACTCACTCCTTCATTGCACCATTCGTACGTATTGTTCGCGACATCCTGTACCCAGTCATATTCGAAGACGTACGCTCGGTCGGCCTCAACAAATTCGCCAATTTCCTGGAGAGAAACGTTGATAGTGTCATCTACATGCTCGGTAGATTTGTTGATGTAGTCTGATGCCATTTTCAGGATGATCGATTGCATGTTTGATATTGTGTGCAGGTCTTCTTCAGCCTGCTTGCGTTCGGTGATCTCCTGGTGCGTTCCAAAGATCCATTCAGGTTTTCCATCCTCGGTCCATCTTGCAACTTTTCCCCGGTCGAGGACCCATACCCAATGCCCGTCCTTATGGCGCATGCGCGCCTCAATCTCATACCTCTCGGTATCACCGGTGAAGTGGGCATGAAGCAACTGTTCTGAACGGCGCAGGTCATCAGGGTGGGCAAACCGTTCCCACGTTTCTATTGATACTGGTGAGATCTCATCAAGGGTGTATCCAATTAGCGCTGCCCACTTCTCGTTGAAACGGGTTTCACCGGTTTGTATATTCCATTCCCAGGTACCGACGTCGGTGCCGTCGATGATTGCGGACAGGCGGTGGCGCTCTTTTTCCAGCGCTTCTTTCTGGTATTTCTGTTTGGTGATATCCGTCGCATGTCCCTGCAAAATGATCTCACCATCCTGCTCTGTTCTGTCTATGAGCTTGTCCCGGAGCCAGACCCAATCATCGTGGACGGTTCGTATGCGATATTCTATGTCGTAGGGTTCTCCCTCAATCGCGCCGGTGATCGCCATCTCTACCAACGGTTTGTCGTCAGGATGGATAGACTGCTTCCACAGGAACGGGTCGTGTACGATATCACTCGGGTCATATCCAAGTAGCCGACGAACCGCTTCCGACCAGAATATGCCCCCGCTTTTTGTTCCAAAGAGATAGATGATGTCGGGAGAACTCTCAACGAGGGTCTGGTACCGTTTCCGACTCGCCTCAAGCTGTTGTTGCATCTCTCGTCGTTGCGAGATATCTCGGCAGAAACAGACCAGGTACATACCGTCTTCCCGGTCCAGGCGGGACGCACTCACTTCCACGTCAAGAATGGACCCATCTTTTCGCCGGTGTTGCGTCTCAAAGGTTTCGGAGCCATTCTTCACGATTCGTCGCATGCGCTCAGCCGTTTCCCGTGGATTCTCGATGGCGTCGAGATCGTTGATCTCCATGCGTATGAGTTCATCCGCGCTATACCCGGACATACGGCAGTACGCGGCGTTCACGTCGGTGATGTGTTTATCCGGGGTGACTACCCAAAACCCGTCAGTTGTAGTCTCAAGGATAGCTTCGCGGTACTGCTTCTGGCTGGTCACCTCGTGTTCAAACTGCGTGCGTGCGGTGATGTCCTCAATCGCAAAGACAACCCGATCAATCCGACCGTGTTCATCGTGTAGTGGCGCGCCGTTTATGCTCAGGATTTTCCGAGTACCCGGTTTGCTAATCGCATGCTGAACGTCGTGGACCGCCTGACCAGTGGACATAACTTGACGAAACGGTAACTGCTCTTCGTGGAATGGTGACCCGTCAATGTCGGTGATGTGCCACTCCGGTGAATTGTAGCTCAGGGTTTCTGTTGCGCTCTCGGCCAATCCTAAGAGCTGTTGTGCATAACTAGTGGCGAAGACGATCTTCCCGTCACGGTCAACCTGAGTGATAGCGACCGGACCGTCTTCAATAATACGCGTGGCGAGTTCGTGTTCCTTTCGTAATTCCCCCACCAGACGCTCACGTTCAGTCATATCGACGGCCGAAACAGCCATGTATTGAGGTGTGCCGTTTTCGTCGTTGAGAACGACCCCGTTCATGAACATCGGAAATTCAGTGCCGTCCTTGTGACAATGCCAGACCTTTGTAGACTGAAAACTCCCGTCACGGAGCAGAGTCGTTGTCAGATCGTGTACCACGTCCAACTGGTGCTCATTGTGAAAAACAGACAGATGTTTTCCAACGAGCTCCTCCGGTTCATACCCATGAATGGTGGCGAAGAAGCGGTTCACGTATAGCAGATTGCCGTTCAGATCGGAGATCGCCTTGCCGTACACGGCAGTGTCTGAGATCGTTTTGAACCGATTGAGTTCATCTTCCGCCTGCTTGCGCTCCGTGATGTTGTGTACCACCACCGTGAACTCGTCCTCCTGGGTATTGAAGATATTCAACTCATACCAGGATTGCGTTGGTTCGAAGTAGATCTCCTGCCGGGCGTCTGCACGGCCGGAGAGGACCTCATCGTACAGATGGATCACGTCGTCCGCTTCCGATCCGGGATAGAGGTCGCGGATGGTACGGCCTATGATGTCCTGAGAGAGCAACCCAGTGTGCCGCTCGTAGGCACCGTTGACCCGGAGGTATTCGCAATCATGGATCTTCCCCAGTTCGGTACGAATGGCGCGGTGAACACAGAAACCATTGATCGAATGGGTGAACGTATCATCCGCCAGGCGGCGTGACTCAAACAGTTTGAACGCCATTTTGATGGACGCGTCCAGGACGGCGATGTTGGAGTTTTTCACGACATACCCATATGAGGTGATCTTCTCCGTCTTCTCAACGATTTCAGGTTCCGTATGAGAAGAGAGGAAAACTATGGGAACGTCCCGCACTTGCAAAATGGTCTCGGCGGCTTGCGTTCCGTCGATCCCGGCACCAAGATCGATATCCATAAGGATCAAGTCGATATCAGGCGAAGTATGAACCGTTTCTACAGCTTTCTCACCGGTTGTGACTGTTTTGACGGAATACCCGTACCTCTCCAGTTGCATCTTCTCATTCATGGCGAGGAGGGCTTCATCCTCTACCAAGAGGATGCGCTTCTTCACGGATTCAGACATGAAAACCCCACGGAGGTAAGCGGCATCTTCGTAGTGTGGCTCAAATCAGATCGCGCGACAATGACAAAACGCGCCAATATGATAAGCTGATGCAACTATGACAGTAAAGATAGAACGGGAAGTACTGGAGTCGCTTCTTACGATGGCCTCCTTTGTGGAGGCGCGAGATGCCTATACCGGTGGCCATGCATGGCGGGTCAGCCAATACGGGAAACTGCTTGCCGAAGAGATGGGACTCGCCAAAGATGACGTGTTTGTCGTGCGCCTGGGCGGTCTGGTGCACGATCTGGGAAAGGTTGGAGTATCCGACACGGTGCTGAACAAGAAAGGCGCCCTCACCAACGACGAGTTTGCCCTGATGCATCAGCACCCTGAAGCCGGCGTGGCCGCCCTTGGTGATCATCCGCTTGCCGCGATCGTCCGGGAGGCGATCCTGGAACACCACGAGCGGTACGATGGCGAGGGATATCCGACGCGCCGCCCGGGGGCGTCCCTCACCGTGATCGGCCGCATCCTCGGCGTTGCCGACGCCTTTGACGCGATGACCAGCACCCGGGCGTATCGGGCGGGGATGACCGGCGACCGGGCCATCGCAATTGTTACCGAGGAGGCGGGGCGTCAGTTTGACCCTGCCGCTGCCGAGGCGATGGCCAGTCTGTTCCGCGACGGTGCGTTGTCGCACGTGCTCGGTCACGCCGGGGAAGAGCATTTAATGCTGAACTGTCCGGTGTGTGGACCGATGATCGCGCCGTCGGAGGACGCCCATGACGGCGACACGACGGTGTGTCCCAGTTGCCGCGGGCGGTTTGCGCTGCACCGCCACGGAGAGACGTTTGACTTGGAGCTGCAGGAGGTCACCACCACGCTGTACATGCCGCAACCGGACCGACGGGCCGTGCGGAGTGTCCTCTCAGCGCTTCCCTCGCGGCGGCTGAAGGTGCGAGAGGCGGTCGATCGTTCGTGATCGACAGGTGCCGCTCCTGCTGTCGGGTTTCATGTAAATGGCACGGGTACACGTAAAAGTTGACAAGTTCACCGGGTACGGGACGCACGTTCACGTGACCGTTACGGTAGAGCACTCGGAGCGGGTCATGAAGTTCCGCAAACGGGAAACCGCCGTGAGGTGGGTGCGCCATGTTTTGGAAACGGAGTTCGATTCGGATCACGATGAGATCGTTTGGGACGACACACCGACGCAGAAGTGGTTTTACGGCGAGGGAGATTGAACCGGATCCCGCGGCGGTGAGGGGGCGTTTCAGTACGTTGAGGCCGGCACTGACTACCAGATAGAGTCCCTGGGCGAGGCTGCCGATCGTAAGCACTACCGGAAAGGTGAAACTCAGCGCCGCGAGCTGATCGCGGCCGAGGCGCCCGACGAAAAAGGTGTCCGCCAGGTTGTAGGCGACCATACTGAGGATACCGAAGACCATCGGGACGGCCAGGTTGAAAAGGGTCGGCCCGACCGGACCTTCCAGGAGGCGGGCCCGGTTGCGTTCTGTCTTTTGCATCTGTGGTGCCGTGATCGTATCCGGCCGTTGTTGCTTTTACAACCAAAAAACACTTGCATAATAGCGCATATGTGCATATATTGTCCCCGTGGTACCGGTAACCGACCTGTTTTTACAGTTGAGTGACGAGCTGCGCCTCGAAGTTGTTCGCGTGCTGGACGAGGCGGCGACGGAGCTCTGTGTTGCCGAAATTGTTGATGTCCTGCAGCGGCCGCAATACGCGGTCTCCCGGGCGTTGCGGCAACTCCTGCGGAGCGGGGTGGTCGCTGAATCGCGACAGGGGCGGTTGGTGTACTACCGCGTCACCGACGAGCCGTGGTGGCCGGTGGTGCGACAAACGGTGCGACTGGGCGTGGAGGACGATCGGGAGTGGTTGGTGATACGCGACCGCCTCCGGTGGCGACTGGACATCCGGCGGGACGGCCGGTGCGTGGTGACGTATCCAAAGGAGAAACCGGTGGAAAGTGACAAACGACGAGTTCTGTTTGTGTGTGTGCACAACAGCGCGCGAAGTCAAATGGCGGAGGAGTATCTGCGACGCGCAGCGGGAGACGTGTTTCTGGTGGAAAGTGCCGGCCTGGAGCCGGGTACGCTCAATCCCTATGTGGTCAAGGTGCTTGCGGAGGACGGGATCGACATTTCCGGCAAGGAGACGCGCGACGTCTTTGACGTATACCGCTCAGGGAAGACGTTTGCGTATGTGGTCACCGTCTGCAGCCGCGAGGCGGAAGAGAAGTGCCCCATTTTTCCCGGCCCTGCGGTTCGTCTCAACTGGCCGTTCACCGATCCCTCCGGCTTTACCGGCACGGAGGAAGAGATTCTCGCGCAGACGCGGGAAATACGTGACGAGGTGAAGAACAAAATCGACGAGTTTGTGGCGTCCTATCGTCACCGGCATGAAACAGGGGAGGAACACACCAATGGCTGAGCAAACAAAACCGCGGATCCTGGCGATCTGCATTCACAACAGCGCCCGCAGTCAGATGACCGAGGAGTTTATCCGCGCCTGCGCCGGAGACGCTGTGGAAGTCCAGAGCGCCGGTATCGAGCCGGGGTCGATAAACCAGGTTGTCGCCGAGCTGTTACTGGAAGATGGTATCGATATTCGCGCCAAGGAGACACGGAGCGTATACGATTTGCACCAGGCCGGGGCGGCGTTTGATTACGTTATCGCCGTGTGTGATCCCGAGGCGGCGGAGAAGTGTCCGATCTTTCCGGCGGAACGCAAGCGGCTCCACTGGCCCTTTCCCGACCCGTCGGCGGCAACCGGTTCCCTGGAAGAGAAGTTCGCGACGATCCGGCCGATCCGCGATCAGATCAGGGCGACGGTCAAGGCGTTTGTGACGGAGGAGCTCGGGCTCTCAACCACCGGGTGCTGATTGGGGCGGCGCGAAGCGGGAGATCGCCGCGGCCGGGACCGCGGCCTGCCCGTGGCCGCCCCCGAATTCTCACGTAATTTTAATCGTATCAACATAAAAATCTCATTTTTTCCTGCGCAAATGGGCGCAGATGTTTGAAAGAGTTCAGAAGAAAGGAGATCGAACTATGTTGAAATTACATGTACGAACGATAATGGCAGTGCTTGCGGTGCTGCTTATCGCCTCGACCGCGTTTGCGTCGGGCGTCCAGGAAATGGAAGAGCAGCAGAAGTACGGGGATCTGCGCACCGGTCTGGTTGACGCCAACGGAGAC
>JAQIBO010000161.1 GCA_027859055.1 Spirochaeta sp. | reverse complement strand
AACCAGCTTCTTGCTTCAGATGGAGGACTTGGTCATCGATCGCCACATAACATGACGCATTCACCAGACGCCTTCTCGTCGCTTTCGCTCCTGCGAGGGCGCAGGTGATGCGCGTCGTTCGCACCATAAATACGTTCCGGGCGTACTCGATCCGGTGATGCAGGATGGAAAACTCTACGGGCTCCCGCTGGAGCTTACCAATTGGGCGATCTACCTCAATCGCGAAATTTTTCGGGACGCCGGATTAAATCCCGACACCGACTATCCCCGAACCTGGCAGGACATGGTGGAGATCAGCGAACAGGTCGTGGAGCGCGACGAGGGGCGGATCGTTCGGCGTGGCTTCGACTTCCGGTATTCCGACTACCTCATCGGTATCGTACCGATGGTACGGCAGTTAGGGGGAGAACTGGTCAGCGCGGATGGAACGCAGGCGATCGTCGGCGAATCCGCGTGGCTGGAGTTTCTGCGTTTCTTCGAGCAATGGGGACCGGTCGGCCGAAATCTCGGTTCCCCAACCTACGAGAACGCCCGTTCCCTGTTCAACGCCAACGCTGATGAGGTGGCGATGGCTCACTCCGGCCTCTACCAACAGGGTCGCATAAAGGCGGAGAACCCCGCATTCTATGAAAGCGATGACTGGATGGTAATTCCCTATCCGGTGTTTGAAGATGCGGTTCACGACGTGAGTTCGAGCTACTACGGGCACTATCTCATGGTCAGCGCCGATACCCCCGCCCATCTGCAGGATGAGGCGTGGCGCTTTGTCTGGTTCCTGCTCGAACATGCCGAGGACTATCTGGAACAGGTCAACATTGTGCAGCCCCGCCGGGCTCTGATGGAGAGCGATCTCTTCCGGAGTATTCCCTACTCTCAGGTGTTTACCCGGGAAATGGAGCGCGCTGAGGTGGTCTACTACGCCGAGCACAGCGCGAAACTGCAGGAGTTGGTCCGGGAGGCGGTGGAGTCAGTTCTGTATGGCCAGGCAACGCCGGAGAAGGCGTATGTCCGTCTGCGCACCTTTGCCCAGGCGATACTCGACGGGTAGTCTCAGCGCCCGGCCTATACCCGTCGGCGGTAGGCGGCGGGATTGACGTGATAGAAGCGGCGGAAAACCTTGGCGAAATACGCTGGATCCTTATAGCCACACCGGCGCGCGACGTCACTCACGTTGTAGCGTGAGTTTCGAAACAGCGTCGTCGCCACATTCATGCGGTACGCCGTAAGCACCTGGACAAAAGTCTTTCCCGTTTCCGCCTTGAATACACCTGCCAGATGGCCTTCGGTGATGCCCAGATGCTCGGCGGCCTCGCTGAGCGACACATCGGACTGGAAGTTCCGCTCTATAAACTTGAGCGCTTTCAGAACGAGGGGATTCTCAGTCGGTGTAACGTCGACTAAGGCAAGCACCCGGTGTGACCCGGGGACGTTGGCCGGCGAGGTAATGGACACTGCGCGCTGCACCGCTGCACGAAGCTCGTCGTCGTCCAGCGGCTTCAAGAGAAAGTCGAGCGCCCCCATCCGCAACGCCCGCTGCGCCAGTGTGATCTCATGGTATCCGGTAATCACGATCGCCGTGGAGACTGCGCTCTCGTTGATGAGGTCGAGGCCATTTCCGTCGGGAAGCCGGATATCCGTAATCAGGATATCCGCTTTAATCTGCTCAAGCCCCCGCCGCGCCTCGGATAGCGTGCCGGCGGTGCCGGCCACCTGACACTGTTCCTGTTCCCAGGGAAACGTCTCCACCAGTTCCCGCAGGAGCGCGCGCTCATCTTCTACCAGAAAGACCTGCTTCATACGGTGACCCTTATCTTCGCCGTAGTGAGGCCATGTTCCCGGGTCAGGGTAAGGTCCGCCCGCTCGCCGTAGAACAGGAGGAGACGCTCCCGGACGTTGCGCAGTCCGATCCCTTCGGTGTCTTGCCGCGGGAAGTCGTCGTCTGCGGTGTGGGTCCCTTGTCCGTTGTCCTCCACACGAATCGACAGTTCCCGGGCCGTCAGTGCGGTGGTAACCCGAATATCCACTACAGCCGTACTTACCTCGACCCCATGGAGTACCGCGTTTTCGACCAGCGGTTGAACCAGCAGTTTCGGAACCTCGAAGGATAACGATTCCGGGTCCAGGTCGAAATGGACGCGCATGCGTTCCTGAAAACGCACCTGCTGGATACTGAGGTAGCGACGTACCTGGTCCATACTCTCTCCTAGTGTGACCATGATGGTGGTATCGGAAAGCACGAACCGGAGCATCTTTCCAAGATCCGTAACCATGGTCGTAACTGCGGTGGTGTCACCCAGCTTCGCCATGGACTTGATCGACCCCAACGTGTTGTACAGAAAGTGAGGCTGAATACGGGATTCCAGCGCCCGACGCTCGGCAATCCGCTGCGCCTGTTCCTCATCCCGGACCTTGCGAATCAGCTCACCCAGAGTTTCCACCATGCGATTGTAGTGCACCACCAACTGGTTTAATTCGTCACTCTTCTGCCGGGGGATAGTGGTCACCAGCAACGGCTGTGGCCCACCGGGATCATGACTCATCGCGTGAACAACACCGTGAATCGGTCGACTGATCGAGCGACTTGCGTGAATCGCCACCATAAGGACCACTGCCGCGATCGACACCACAACCAGAGCCCCCACCTCGAGGATCGCCCGCAGTGTGTCGAAGTACGTGGAAAGCTCCGTCGTCATTACCAAAGAAAAGCCCCCGACCGACAGATCTGCGCGTCCCACCAGCAATTCCGGCGTCGGGCGGTGAAACGCTTCATCGCTGAAGGCGATCCCCAACTCAGGGTTCTCGGCGAACTCGGCTCCACCACCAGAGGTGGACAAGTCATAGGCACGAAACGACCGTCGATCCACTAGATACACCGCACTCGTCGATCTGAGCTCCAACGCATCCCATATCGCGCTATTTCGGATGTCGATGATCACATACCCCTCCGGGATAGACGCCCACATAGACAAGGCGACCCGACGGGCAGCGTCCTCCTCCCTGGGATTGAGAACGAGCCTGATCGACTCGCCGCTGACGAAATCGCGACGGTTGCGGGAGCTACTCAGACGATACCGTGACGGATAGGATGAGGAAGAGAAGACGCGGCGGGAATCATGGTCCGTAATATGCACATCCACCATCGACAGATCATGAGCGATCGCGGAGTAGAGCGTTCGATACAGCTCGAGTTCGAACTCACCGCCGAGCTCGTCCTCCGGGATGCGTACTGAGCGGCGAACGAGTTCATCCTGCGCCAAATTCAGCGCGGTTTCGCGGTAGCGTGCAATGACTCTGTCCGTTTGTCGGACCGCCTCCTCGATCGACCGCTCCTGAGA
>JAQIBO010000110.1 GCA_027859055.1 Spirochaeta sp. | reverse complement strand
GTCCCCGCCGCCGGGGATGGCGCTGCCGGGGGGACGGCCCCACCCGCCGCCGGGGACGGAGGCACCCTGCGCGCCCTCACGGTGGTGACGGACCCCGACCACGACCTGCGCCCGCAGATCTTTCGCGCCGTCGCCGACGCCGGCGGCACGATCTACGAGATGGTGACCGAACGCACCTCCATGGAGGACATCTTCCACCAGCTCACCGGCAGTGACCCTGCGGGGACGGAGGCACAGCCCGCCACTCCCGTGGGGACGGAGGCGGGAGGTGGCGCCGGCGCCGCGGCGGGAACAAAGGAGGTCGCCGATGTCTGACAGCAAAACGATTGTGGATACCACCGGCGGCGCCACCACCGCAGTCCACCCGTTCACCGCCCGGGCGCGGCGCGTGGTCACCACCTTTTTTGCGCTCTTTCGCCGGGAGCTGTCCGGCTATTTCCAGACCCCCGTCGCCTACGTGGTGGGGACGATCTTCCTCGGCATCACCGCCTCGCTTTTCTTCTCCGTGTTCTTCCTCTTTGAGCGCGCGGAACTGCGCCAGTTTTTCGGCCTCCTGCCGATCCTGCTGGCGCTGTTGATGCCGGCGCTCTCCATGCGGCTGATCGCCGAGGAGCGCCGCCGCGGCACCTGGGAGATCCTCACCACCCTGCCGGTGAGCACGTCCCGAATCATCGCCGCCAAGTTTGCCGCCGTGTGGGTGACCGCGCTTTTCCTGCTCGCGCCGACGGTGATCTTCGCGCTGACCGTAGCGGGGTTTGGTCCCCTCGACCCCGGCCCCGTCGTGGGAGGCTATCTCGGCGCCGCCCTGCTCGCCGCGGCGTACGGCGCGGTGGGGGTGTTTGCCTCCAGCGTGGCCCGCAACGAGACGGTCGCCCTCGTCCTTGGCCTGGTCATTTCCCTCTTTCTGGCGCTACTTGACGGCATCGTCGTCCTCTTTCCGCCGGGGAGCGTCTCTGTTGTCCAGTTTCTCGGCACGGGATACCACTTTCAGAGTTTTGCCCGCGGCGTCGTGGACAGTCGCTCGGTGGTATACCTCCTCTCGCTGAGCGCGCTGTTTCTTGCCCTGGCACGACACCAGCTGGACCGACGTCGATAGGAGCCGCAGATGAAACGCAACACACCCGATACCCGCCGGTTTCGCACCGTCAACCTGATCCTCGTCGTGGCGATCCTCGTGACGCTCAATCTGGTTGCCGGGAACGCCTTCTTCAAATGGGACCTCACCCGCGGTGACGCCTACAGCCTCTCGCGAATCAGTACCGAGTCGCTTGCCCGGCTGGAAGACCCGCTGCGGGTCAAGGTCTTTTACACCGCGGATCTTCCCGCACCGTACAACGGCATCCGCCAGTACCTCACCGACCTGCTGCGTGAATACGACGCCGCTGAGGAGCGCTACTTCTCCTGGGAAACGGTGGATACCTCCACCCCGGAGGGCCGCGCCGCGGCGCAGCAGTACGGGCTGCAGCAGGTGGAAATCCAGGAGGTTCGCTCCGACGAGTTTCAGTCCCGGGCGGTCTACATGGGGGCCGTCGTTCTGTACGGCAACGTCGCGGAACCGGTCGACCGCATCACCGCCACCGACGGCATGGAGTACCGCCTTACCATGGCGATCTCCCAGGCGATCACCCAGGTGGACGCCCTTGCCGGATCAACAGAACCGGTCACGATGGAGATCCTCGCCTCGCCGACGTTACGGGAGCTGGAGATTCGCGGCTTTCGGGAGCTGGAAGCGCAGATGGCCGCGATACATGAGCGGGTCAACAACGACAACTACGGCCGAATCACCTTCTCCTTTCAGGCGCCGGAAACGCCCGCGGAGATCGCCGCGGCAAGCGAAGAGCTTGGCGTGCGACCGCTGCAATGGGAGACCGACAGCGGCGAGCTCCGCGAGGGGCTCCTGGAGATCGTCCTGCGTCGGGGAGAGCAGGTGGAGCGCATCCCTCTTGAGATCTTCTCGGGGCTCCTCGGTGGGTACACCCTCGACGATCCCGCCAATATCGAGGACGCCGTTCGCCGGGGCCTGCGAAGCCTCGTCTCGTCCACCCCGCAGATCGCCTACGCCGTCGGCCACGGTGAGAAAGGGCTCCAGGACGCCCGACAGGGAGCGGCCCCGTTTGCCGCGCTGGCAGGGGAGCGCTACGAGCTGCTCCCGGTTGCTGTGGGTGAAGAGGGGATTCCCGCCGGGATCGATACGCTGATAATCAACGGACCCACCCGGGAGTACAGCGAAAGCGCCCTGTACCGTATCGATCAGTTTGTTATGGACGGCGGATCGCTCCTCGTCCTTGCCGACCGCTACACCCAGCTCATTCCCACGCAGCAACAGCAGATCGCCGGCGCTCAGCCGAGCTGGCAGCCAAATCCCACCGGCCTGACGCCGTTTCTGCGCCACTACGGTGTGGAGGTTACCGACGCGTTTGTCCTCGATGAGGAGAGTTTTACCGCCCGCGACGCCCGGGGAAGCACCCAAATTTTTCAGGCGCCGGTCCTCAGCGGCGAGAGCCTCAACCGGGACAACCCGATCACCGCGGGCCTGCAGGACGTGATCGTGTTAAACGCCGCGGAGCTGCTGCCGGCCCGCGGTGACGAGGACGATGGCGCCACCTACACCGCGATTCTGCAGACCTCCCCCCAAAGCTGGACCGTCGCCACGCCGGAGGAGATTGGGCCGTGGATTCAAGGCCCGCCCGCCGGGGCGGATCTCGGGCGCCGGGACGTCGGCGTTCTGCTTGAAGGCACGTTCCGGAGCTACTTCGACGAACCGGTGGAGCTGGCTGTACAAACACGCGGTGCCGGCGGTGCCGACGCGCCGGGGGCCGATGTCGCCGAGACGGGTACTTCCGGAACCGAAGGTGCGGCCGATGCCACCGTCACGGTACGAACCGAGCGCTTTTCCGACCGGTCCGTGGAAGACGGCCGTATTCTGGTGTTGTCCACCTCAGAGCTCACCACCGCGCAGATGCTGAACCCGCAAAACCGGACGCCCAACGGCACGTTCCTGCTGAACGCCCTGGACTACCTCAACGGAGTACCCGAGGTGGCGGCGCTGCGCAGCAAGGGACTCGGGGTTCCACGAATCACCGTGGCCAATCCCGCCTCCGCCACCGTCGCACGCTGGGCCAACGTGGTTCTGGTGCCGGGTATCGTCGTCTTCATCGGCGTGGTCGTCTGGCAGCGCCGCCGTCGGCGGAGCGCCCGGATTCAGGCGATCTTCAGTGAACAGGAAGGGGATCAGGTATGACGTACACAGGAATCCCGCGCAAGACGATTATACTGGCGACGGTGCTGGCAGTCCTGGTGGCTATTTTCGTGATCCAGGAGCGCGGTGGCAACCGTCGCAACACCGTGCCCATACCGGAGATCTCCGGCGAGATCGACCAGATCCGTATCGTCGCCGGGGATGAAAAACTCCGGTTTTATCGGCGCGACGCGGCGGGTGCGGCAGATGCGGCGGAAGCGGTGGTCGGCGAGCCTGGCGGCACCCAGACTGAGGCCACCCCCGGCAACGCGGCGTCCGCCGAGTGGACGATGGGCGAGGAGGCGTATCCGGTCAATCCGGACGCCCTGGCCGCGATTGAGAAACAGATTATCGCTCTCCGCGAGGTTGACGTGGTCACCAGCCGGGGAAACCCGGCGGACTACGGCCTGACCGAAGAGACGTCGCGGACGCTGCGTATCTTCACCGGCGATCTGGAACCGGTGGCGCTGGAATTCGGTGATACCGCCGCCGCGGGGAACGCCGTGTACGGGCGCCTCAACGGTGGGGACGCGATCGTCCTTTTGCCGCAGGCGCTGGACACCGCCGTCGCGGTTGATCCACTGCGGTACCGGGAAAAGACGATGGCAGCGGTCCCCGAGGATGAGATCGTCGAAGTGCGCATCACCAGCCCCGACTTCGAGACGGTTCGGGTGGTGCGGAAGATCTCCGGCGATGACGACCCGGACGCCGCCGGGAACGAAGGGACAAACGAAGGGACGGAGGTCGGTCCAGCCGACGCCTCCGGTGACCCGGTCACTCCTGACACCAACTGGGCGCTTGCCGCACCGGTTCCCGATCTGTCCGAGCAACCCGGCGCGTCCCAGCTCAACGCGCTTATCCGCGAGGTCGCTGCCCTGGAGGCAACGGGATTTCCCGAATACGAGGAGCCCGGGGCGCCTCTCGCCTCGGTGGTAGTAGAGCGCACCAGCGGCGCGCCGGTGAGAATCGATCTGTGGCGGCCGGTGGAAGAGCGTGTTCCCGCCGCAGCCAGTACCACTCCGTATCGCTTCTACCTGCCGGAGTGGCGCGCCCGGCGGCTGCTCCTCGGTATAGAACGGTTTCTCTAGACAGACTTCGCCGTGCGCTGAGCCACGGCCCGGCGCGCGGGCGCCGTCGGGCGGAGCGAGCGTACCATTCCTGCGGCGCGGGACGACGCCCCGCGTGACGTGCCGCCGCGCAACACCCCCCCCCGGTGCCCCTTATTTGCCGGCTGCTGCGCGAGCGGCAAGAGCTCCGGCGCGCCGCCGTGCCTCCCGCAGCACCTCCGGCGCGTCGGCGACGGTGCGGTGCTCCATCACTACCTCACCGGCGCAGATAACCGTGTCCACCATCGAGCCGTTGGCGGCGTAGGCGAGGTTGCTCTCGATGTTGTGCACCGGCGTCATCTGGGGCTCCTCGAGATTCACCAGGGCGATATCCGCCGGAGCCCCGACGGTCAGGCCGCCGCCGACCCCCCAGCGGGAAAACACGTCGCTGTACCCGCCGGTTGCCAGCCGCACCACCTCGTGCGCCGAAAGGCGTAGCGGGTCGCCAAAGGTGTGCTTCTGCATGAGCGCGGCCAGTTTCATCTCCTCATTGATAGAACTCGCTTGTCCATCTAGGGCGCCTCGGTACTGGAAGGGGAAACAAAGTTCTTTATTCTCCTGGTT
>JAQIBO010000032.1 GCA_027859055.1 Spirochaeta sp. | reverse complement strand
CGCTCGGAGATCGCGTCGGTCCCCGCTCCCCCGATCAGACCGACCGCCACCCCAAGACGTCCAAGAAACGCCGCGATATTTCGCGCGACGCCACCGGGACTCATCGTTATTGCCCCGGGATTGGAGGTACCTGCCACAAGCAGACCGTGCGGTTCGAGGAGGATATCAAGATTAATACCACCGATCACGACAACATCTGCCGGAACCGTTCTGTCCGTTTTCACTGGCTCGCGATTGTATCACAGGCGCCTCCCGACTACACTACCCGCCGTGGAAGCTCCAAGCACACCCCGGCATCCAGCCGCCACATCGGTTTCTCGCTCTCTGCGCATCGCCCTCGGCGTGACCCCGCGCGTTCTGTACACGCTGCTGCGCTATACTCTCGGGGTGTGGCTGCGCTGGCGCTTTCGCGTACGGATCGTCTACGACCGCCGGAGTCGCGCACTCCGCCCCCCGTACGTCGTCCTGGCAAATCACGTCAACTTCTGGGACCCGTTTCTGGTGGCGATGCCGTTTGGCCCCCCGGTTCACTTCATCGCCGCCGACGGCAACTTTCGCGGCCACCTGATGCGACGCCTGATGGTCTTCGCCGGCACCATCCCCAAAGCCAAGGCAAAAAATGACCTGGAGAGCATCCGCACCCTGCAACGCTTTATCGCGGAGCGAAAAGTGGTCGGGATCTTTCCCGAGGGACAACGCAGTTGGGACGGCACCTCCCGGGAGGTCCTTCCCGGCACGCCCAAACTCATCCGGCTCCTCGGCGCCCCGGTTGTGTCGGTTATTCTCCGTGGCGGCTACCTTTCCACACCGCGGTGGACCAAACGGTTACACCGCGGAGTTCTCGAGCTCTCAGTCACCACCGTTCTTACCCGGGAAGAGATTTCGCATCTCAGTAAAGAGGAGGTCACGCACCGCATCGCTTCATCGGTCACCCATGACGAATCCCAATGGCAGCGCGCCACCGGTGCGCTCTTTTTCGACCCCCGCCGGGCGGAACACATCGAGACCGCGCTCTTTCTGTGCCCGGAGTGCGGTTCGTGGGACGCGCTCCGCTCCCACGGTGCCACGTTCACCTGCACCGTCTGCGGTGCCCGGACGTGGCATGCGCCGTCGGGTGCACTCTACCACGTCGCCGCGACGCCGCCCCAGGCCCGGCACCACGCCCACAGCTACCACCACCACCGCTTCCCCACCGTTGCAGCGTGGAACGCCTGGCAGCTTCAGCGCCTTCGGGAGGACATTGCCGCGCCCGATCCTGCCGCGCTGCCGTACCGGGTCCCCGCGGCGGACTTTCTCACCGGATTTCGCAGCCGCGTTCTTCGCCCCCGCGGCACCGTAGCGCTGGAGCTGTCCCGCGAGCACCTGCGCCTCACCGCCGCCCTGGCACTCCCGGTCGCGGAGCTCACCGCCATCCACGTCCAGTACGCCCACCAGCTCGAATTCTACCATCGCGGCAGACTCTACGTGCTGCGCATGCGTCGCCCCGAAGACTCCGCCTACCGCCTGGAAGAAACAGTTTTGGCTATCCAGCGTCGTTGAGGCACGAATTAGCTCGCAGGTGCTTTACCTTTTTGATCAGCATTAATAAGTTATCGATATGAAACGAGCGACTTTTGATCTGATCGGGGCAACGTGTACATCCTGTTCCATCGGTATAGAACATATGGGGCGCCGCATAAAGGGCGTCGACGAGGTGTGGGTTGATCGGCAGGAAAGCAAGATTTATATGGATTTCGATGGAAATCCGGCAACGGTGGACAAAATCAGGGAGTTTGTGAAGGCGATCGGGTATGAAGCGGCCTATCAGGGCCAGGAAGCCAGCCCGGAGGCTGAGACCGCTTCCTCACCCTGACTGGGCGGCCACCTGCTTGTTCAGTTTGGACAGCCGCTGCGCCAGCAACCGCGCCAGAAAGATACCGTAGTGGGGCTGACGCTGAATCCCGGTGACAAACGCGTTCTTCGTCACCCGCACCAACTCACAGCTTCCGCGGGAGATAACCGTAGCGGAACGGCGGTTTCCCAACAGAAATGACATCTCCCCCAGAAAAATATCGTCCGGGGTCAGCGTGGCTACGCGTTGGTCGGCGGACATAATGTCAAGGCGGCCGGCAACGATGTAGTACAAATCGTTGGACTCATCGCCCTCCCGAAAGATCACATCCCCATCGGAAAAGGTCAGCGCCTCCTGGTTGGCAAAGATACCCGGACGGGCGTTGGCCAGTTTCTGGTGAGCCACGTCAAACTCCACCACATTGCCGACATCGTTGTACGAGAGGTTCTGTATGTAATGCCGCGTCATCTTAATCCCGTGGCCGTGGACGTCAAGATTCACCGCCGTATCTTCCAGGCGCGACCTCCAGTCAAAACCATTGCCTTCATCGGCGATCTGAAAGTGTGACTGCTCAGGGGTGATCCGGTAGGTGATCGCAACGCGCTTGGCCTTCGTCTCGGGCCGCAGACACTTTTCCCGGATCAGCGGAATAATGTCGCCGTACTGTTCCAGATACGCGTTTTTTTCATCATAGGTGATTCCGCAGTTCCCGTGCTCGATCGCGTTGATGATCATTTCAAACAACGACACATGGAGGCGGTCGCGCATCTCAATGTCGATGTAGTTGGAGTTAAAGAGGAAGTTTGCCATCAGCGACGCGTAGGTTCGCGCGTTGTACGGGTCGTTATCCATCTCGAAACTGCCGTGGACCGTACCCAGAAAATCCAGCTGCATGTCCCGCTGGAAGAGAATCTGCCGGTTCCGGTGCAGGATATACAGTACCCGGAAAAACGTCTCCACAAATTCGCCACGGCGGATCATCGTGACGACATTGGTTGCCCGGGGCAGTGAGTCGGCGATCGCGGTGTCCTTGCGGGCGTGCACGCCGATAATTCCCCCGTAATGGAGCCACGGGTCCTCGGTAATTCGCTCAATCAGCTCCTTACCGTCAATATACTCATCCGAAAAGTGGACGATCTGAAACTCCGGGAGTTCGTAGCGTACGTACTCCAGAGCGTCGTCTATCGTTTCGAGAAATACCGGATGAAACACCGTGCCGAACTTCGCGCAGATCTTCGTGATCCGGTCGTTCAGCTCCGGGTCCGTACTGACCACGGGGAAACGTCGCATATTCTGAGTATCGGTATCATCTACCTATTCATTGAGCAGCGCGGTCACCCCTTTGTGTATATAGAATCGTGTTGCAAAACGCGCTCTATGTCGCTATCCAGTCAGGAGTTCCATTCGTCGGACAACCCTGGTCTGCACAAGACGTTGCGACACCATAAGTTGTCGGTGATTCTGCAACAACTTCGTGTATACACCCCCCGGGAGAAAAAAAACGGAGCCGTATAGTACGACTCCGCTCCCTCTGCAACCCCGTCCTTTCGGGACGGCATCAGACTTCCGTGAAGCCCGATGGTCTGCGTTGTGCGCGCAAGGAAGCGCGCGTTGTGCGCGCCGTGAAGCGCGCTGTGTCCGCGTGTGGCGCGCGCAATGCGCGCCTCCGGGACACCGGTTACTTCGAGTAAAACTCGACGATGAGCTGCTCTTCAGCGACTGTCGGGATCATCTCCCGCGTCGGAAGGTCAGTCACCTTACCGGTGAGGTCGTCCTGAGAAACCTCAATCCACGGCGCAGCCTGCCGCGAAGAGTTCTCGGACACGAGCCGGCGCATCAGCATTTCGGTGGACTTCTTGTCCTTTGCCGAAATGGTGTCACCGGGGCGTACCAAAGCGCTGGGAACGGTCACCTTGCGTCCGTTGAGATAGATGTGACCGTGGCTCACCAGTTGACGGGCCTGCCGCCGACTCGCTGCCATACCCATGCGATACACCACATTGTCCAAACGTCGCTCCAACATGATCAACATATTGTGGCCGGCAACGCCCTTCATGGACTTCGCCTTGTAAAACAGATTCCGAAACTGCCGTTCCGACAGTCCGTAGGCGAACTTCACCTTCTGCTTTTCCTTGAGCTGACGTGCGTACTCAGTCTCGCGAATGCGACCTTTCTTCGGTTCACCCGGTCCGTACGGTTTTTTCTTGAGCAGACGGTCGTACTTGGGATTGCCAAAAACGTTAATGCCGAGATGGCGAGCCATCTTTCCTCGGGCTTTGGAAGGTCGTGCCATTCACTATACTCCTTGAAACTGTAGCGTACCAACGGACGCTGAGAGCGACGAGTGTAGGACAACAGCAACCGCATTGTCAAGCAGATCGAACTGCCGTTCTGCCCGGCACTGCTCCGATAAGCGTGGCGCCGGACCGGATCGTCCGGTTCAGACATCGCGCTCCGCGAGTTGCGTGAACACCGCAGCAAGCTCCCGGATCGTCTGTGGTAGTCCCGGTTGTGCCGGGTTCACCGTGACGGCAAGATACGCCTGCTGACCGTAGTATCCAAAATGTACAAAACTCTCCAGAGCGGTATCGCTCAACTGTGCAAAAACGCCGGACAACCGGTCTCTGATCAGCGGGTTGTACCACAGAAGGAGATACTCACCGGTATCCCGGTGAACCGGGGTCGTGCTCAGCCGCTCACGGTCTTCGATGGGGATATGCCCGCTCTCGTAGCGTGACGCTTCAACGACATACCCGAGGCCAACCTCCAGGTGATCGCAGTACACGGTGAAAAGCAGCAGGTCTTCCCGCTTGAACAGCCATAACGCGATGGGAAGGTAGAACAGCGCATGCCGTGGCACCGTTGTGATCGTCCCTTCCAGACGGGTAAACGGTGGGTTCAACGTATAAGTGAAATGGTAGCCAACAGTACCACCGATATTCACGTACTCCGTGTCCATCGGCTGGAATATCCGCTCCATCGTGTCGGTGGCGGCAACGATCAACGTTTGACTTTCGTTGCTGCCCTTATACCAGACATACCCGGTCAGTGCGGCTATAGCGACGATTACGAGAAAAAGCGGATCCATCTCACCCGGTCAGTACGTGGACGCTCATTCCTGTGTTGAATCGGCGATTTTCAGAAACCAGCGATATACCTGGCCGACCACGTGTTCCACCGTGCCCAGCACAGGGATCAAAAAGACAAAGAGGCGATTCTGGCTGGGCACCAACGCCACGTGACGCAACGGCCCCGGGTCGGTGCCAACCATCTGTTGGCAGCGCTCCATCTCCCGTTTTACCGCGTCGTCCTTGTAGTACAGAAAAAAAGTCCGCTTTCCCCACGTAATCGTCTCCTTGTGCAGGCTGTCCGCATTTTCGATACGTGCGCCGGCGAAGGTGGAGTATTTCTTCTCTATCAGATGACCCTCACGCAATGAGCCGGTGGCCTTTTTCCCCAGGTGAAACGACAGAAACAGCCGATCAAACCGTCGCAAAAACAAGGAAAACGGATACCACAACCACGATTGCCGCGGTAATAACGTCATCGTGGCGTCAACCTGCTTAATGGAACGGTTCTTGTGGGGAATGAAGTTGGCGTGGTACCCGGTCAGACCGCCGATGGTTGTAAACGTCTGGTCTTTCGGTTTCAGAATGCCGGAAATCGCATCGAATGCGGAATACGTAATCCGGCGATTGCGTCGCCGTCCCCACATATATCCCAGGGAGAGCAGGATTGTTGCTGCAATAAAGAGGTAGAATTCAGGCTGATCCGCTACGTTATTTCCGCTGAACACGTGTGACTCCCCGGGTGACTCTAACGAAACACACCGGTTACGTCAAAGTCGTTCTTATAGGTATCCCGGCGCGCTGCGGCTACCAGAGGAACCCGCGCAATGTGCACCCCGTCCCGCTTCGTACCAAACAGCTCCCGCTCCACCTCTTCCGCAGTTTCTTCAAGGTCGTCCTGGTACTTGTTGTTAAACGCGGCCCGCAGCGGAAGGCTCAAGTCTTTCAGACCTTCAAGAATGCGTTGCGATTCGCGAAGGGAGAGATAATCCGGATTGAACACCACCGCGATACTGTTATCAGCACCTTTGAGGAGCTTATACAAGTTAACGTAACGGTGCCAGATATCGTTGAGTTTCTGCATCACCGTGTCTTTTTTCTCGTCGTAGGCGAGAAGGAACCCCTTTTCGCTGTATTTCCCGGTGATATTGTGAATCGTGTGTCGCTTTTCGAGTATCTGTTTGCGGATGCGACGCAAGCGGTCGACCCAGGTAATACTGATATTTGGAAGCGCCAGAATGCGCAACGTCAGCCCCGTTGGCGGGGTATCGAAGACGACATAGTCAAAGTCGGTTTCGGTCCGGAACACCTCTTCCAGGATCGTCAGCGACGCGTACTCCTCTACCCCGGGAGAGTACCGGAGCACCTTGAAGTACGTATCAAAGTTGAACGCCTTGGTGTAGCTGTACACCTCGGTGAGAATGTCAATGTTCTGTTCAATGTACGCTGATGCCGCTTTATCGAGATCGGCCTCCTGCAAATACAGGTTTTTCGTAAATTTGCTTTTCTTATGGCCGACTTGCGTATCGAAAATGTCGGCGATGTTATGTGCAGGGTCCAGAGAGACAAGCAGCGTCTTATAGCCGTGCTCCGAAAGCTGCCAGGCACACGTTGCCGACAGGGTGGATTTTCCAACTCCACCTTTTCCGGTGAAAAATATCGTTTTCATAGTTTACTCACTTACGAATTTCAGTAGTTCGTTCCGGAATACCGGGGCCGGTATTCCGGGATCAGAGGGGCAAGGTGAAGAATTCAACCTCAAGTGACGTCAAAACAACCGGACAATTCCGCCAGGGCGTCGGAAGCACCTTCGGAACGCCGATTCACAACTTTGATTTCATGTTCCAGGTAGGGGAGCAGCTCCGCCGAAATAAACGACGGCGGAGCAGGAACTCCCGTAAATGAACCCATCAAAAGCAGCACAAACATATTTTCCAGTTCCCGGACCTCACACTCGGTGAGGCCCACCGCACGATTGCGGTGAGCCGTGTCCATCGTATCAGAAAACGACTTCAGAAACTGAAAGGTCCGTTTCAGAGGGTTCATTCCAGCATTACTCCTCGGTTATCTCTGTATCGGCGAGCGGCTGATCTTTCGTCTTAAAGAAATCGTAAATGAAGATAAAGTTCATGACCAGCATGGCAGCCGTTATGAAACCGACGGTGCCGCCCGTTGCGGGATTTGCGGCCCAGGTAACGGGGATAACCACAACGAGGTACCATATCATTGCGGCGGTGACGGTCACCCACAGCAACATGGCGGGAATAAACGCGTAGGTAGCCTTTGTTTTCAGACGCTTGGAAACCCATGCCGTACCGGTCAGGAGTGCGATCGCCGCAATCAACTGGTTGGCGGCACCAAAGGAGGGCCACAGCAGACCAAAGCTTCCGCTCCACCCAAGGTATACACCGATGGCAGCCGGAATAATCGACGCGACCCAGCGGTTGGACAGGAAGCGGTACAGTGATTCCGAGTACTTTTTAAGCGGCAGGAAAATTTCCGCCAGGGTATACCGGGCAAGCCGGTTGGTGCTGTCCAGCGTGGTAAGCGCAAAGGAAGAAACCCACATGCCGGCGATAATGCGCAGGAACGTCTCAGGTATGAAGTTGAGCCACGTGTCGGCGATCATCGCAGCCCACGTCTCGGAGAACATGGACGCATTGGGAAACGAGCCTCTCATCGCGGGAGTGTACTGAGTTGACCACCCGGCAGTGGTAAGCGTCTGACCGGCACCGGTCATAACCTGCATGCCCCATCCGGCAACCGCAATTACAACGATTGTGGACAGAAATCCTTCAACAAGCATGACGCCATATCCGATCGCCAGACCGGCTTTTTCCGTTTTCAGCTGTTTCGATGTCGTCCCCGAAGCAACCAGGGCGTGAAACCCGGAAAGGGAACCACACGCGATAATCAGCGGGATAACCGGCCAGAACGGCGTTGGCTGGCCTGCGGAAATGATCGGAGCGAACGACGTAAACGCCGGCGCGGAGAAGCCCTTAAAGGCAAAAATCGCACCGAGACCACCGAGGATCAGGCCGACATACAGCAGCCACGCGTTGAGATAGTCACGCGGTTGCAACAGCACCTGCACCGGCAACGCGGCGGCTATGATGATGTAAAAGAACATCGCCAGAAACCAGAAGTTCTTTCCAGCTGTCAGCGGAAACATACCGGCAAGAAAGATGACCAGAATCAGCATCGCGATACCGATGGCGGTCGAAACCGCAAACGGAAGCTTGGTCTTGTACATCAGGAAACCCTGGATCACTGCGGCTACAAGCAAATACGTGGCTGCAGCGGGAATCCCGGGGTTGGAGAGGAACATACCACCAAGCACGGCGGCAAACGCCGCAACAACCAGAATGAGCAGGAAGAAGACCAGAATGTAGAAAAGGTAACCGGTCCGCTTGTTGATCAGATCCGACGCAACAAACTGGATCGACTTTCCGTCATACCGAACCGAAGCCATTACGGCCAGGTAGTCATGAACGGCACCGATAAAGATATTGCCGAACCAGACCCATGCCAGAGCCGGAACCCAGCCCCACGCCATCGCAACAACGGGGCCGACGATCGGCGCCGCACCGGCGACTGACGCAAAGTGGTGACCAAACAGCACCGATGTCCGCGTCGGGACGTAGTCGACACCGTCGTTCAGACGGTTTGCCGGCGTTATGATGCTGTTATCAGCTTTGACAACCTCTGATTCCATTTTTCGCCCGTAGATCAGGTACAACGCGGCGTACACCACGGCCCCGACAACCACAATGATAGTAGTCATGAAAGAATTTCCTCCTCGAATGGAATGGTGTGGTAAAGAGAACCACATTTCTGCAGTACTCCAGCATCCTACACCGAGTTTTGGCTGCGGTCAATTTCTGTTTTGGTGATTCTGGCCGGGCTTTCGCGTGATAAACTGTTTGAACTATGAGCATCAGTGTGTACAACGGCTGGGTCCTCACCATGGCGGAACACAGCGAAGTGATCGAAAACGGGTACGTCTTCATCGAGGGTGACCGTATCGGTAAGGTTGGGACCGGTACGCCGCCCGCTGCGGACACCGTAATCAACGCTCGGGGCGGTATCATCATGCCCGGGATGGTGAACGCCCACACCCATCTGGCGATGGCGCTCTTTCGGTCCCTCGCCGACGATCGGGCGGACCGGTTGCGGAATGTACTGTTTCCATTGGAGTCCCGCGCCGTTACCCCGTACCTCGTGTACCACGCAACGCGCCACGCCCTCCTTGAACTGATTGAAGGAGGCGTGACCACCTTTGCGGATATGTACTACTTCGAGGAGGAGAGCGCCCGGGCCACCCGCGAGTTTGGCCTCCGGGGCGTCCTCGGCGAGACGATCGTCAATTTTCCGGCTCCGGACGAACCGGAACCGTACGGGGGACTGGCGCGGACACGCACCCTCACCGCCGCATGGCGGGACGATCCCCTCATCAC
>JAQIBO010000026.1 GCA_027859055.1 Spirochaeta sp. | reverse complement strand
GTTGTGGAACATCCGCAGTTACAGCCGCTCAAAGGGATTCTCCGCACCAAAGACGCTCACAGTCTGTACGAGCGATTCGGGTTTGAACGCGACGGTCCCGAATCCAACGGTATGCGCCGGCAGCCGCGCCGGCCGCCCGCCGCCGCACAGTGACCGCGCTTCGCGGCGACGCGTTACTCCGGGTTCGCCGGGATGGAGAGATCAAGCTGCCGTACCACGCGGTCGAATAACTCGCGGTACGCCGGCATGACGCGACCGGGGCGCTTGACACCGGTTATCGCAACCCGCTCGGTTGTCATCCGTTCGACCACCGCTGCAGCGGGAATTTCCACGTCCCACAACGTGGCGGGATGCGGCGCGGCCACGGTGTCCCGGTGGAGTTTCCGTCGGCGGTCAACCATGGAGAAAAACCCGCGCACAACCGGCCGCTTTTCAGCTTTCTGTCCGTCGGATGCTTTGCGCCCGCTCGATGCCGTGCGCCCACCGGACGCCGCCCGCTCCTCAAGAAAATGGGTCAGCTTCGTGAAGCTCTCCATCGACAGCGGGCTGGGAACGATCGGAACAAGAACCAGATCCACCGCGCGCAAAATCGCCTCACTTTCGAGATGCAGCCCCGCCGGGGCATCGACGACGAGCAGGTCGTATCCTTTCCCGACTCGCTTAAAGATTTCCTGGATCGGATCTTTACCGGGCTTTTGTTCTGACAACAGGTGTGGAAGTTTGCGATAAGACAATGAACCGGGCAGTACGTCCAGCAATGGCGCGTCGGAGGGGAAAATATGGTCGGTGCTTCCCTGTGTCGCGTTGGCAACGGTTTTCGCCTTTGCCGCGTCGTGGGGATCGATTCGCAAAATGTAGCTCGCTGCCGCCTGTGCGTCGAGATCAACCAGGAGCGTTCTGATTCCCGCCGCCGCGGCAAGATGTGCGAGATTGACAGCCGTCGTCGTTTTGCCGACGCCGCCTTTCAAATGGGCCAGTGCGATCCGTTTCATATGCGCTCCTCCGTGTTTCCGGCACATCTCCGGGTCGGACAGATCTCAAAACGCCTCTGCACCCAGGATACCGGTCACGCTCCACAAAGCGGAGCGGTACGCCGCGAGATGGTCGTACCCCTCGGCTGTGGTTGAACTGTGATCGATAACCGCTCGAAGAACGGTCTCTTCCCCGCCGGCACCGGCATCGAATGCGGTTCGGGCGTCGGCAATCTCCCGTTCCAGAACGGAGAGTTTCACAACCGTGTGCTCCATTCGGGCGCGGAGCGTTTCGATTCGCCGAATCTGTTCCCGCACCGCGACGGCGATGCGATCCTCCTGATGGCGCCGCTCGATCGCCGCCCGGGACACCTCCGCTTCGCTGCGGCTGTGAGAGGCAGCGGCACGGCCACCGTCAAAGAGAGTGGCAGAAACGCCGACGCCGATTGTGACTTGCCAGTCACCGCGATCCTCCCAAGCAGCCGCACCGGCATCTTCAAGTGCCCCCACCCACGAAAGATCTGCCCGTACGCCGATCTCCGGCCGGAGCGGTCGTGACCCCGCGGCAATCCGTTCCCGGGAGTGGCGAAACCGTTCAGCTTCTTTCAGCGCGTGGAGCTCCCAACTGCCATTGGCGGCGCGGCTGACGAGCTCGTCGGCGGATACGGTAAGCTGTTCCGCCGCGGGAGGACGCGTACCGTCTAAATCGTCGGCTATTTCACCGTTACCCGTCAACAAGCGGAGGAGCTCCGCCGCGTTCCCCCGCCGCTCGGTCACCTCTGTTGCGGCAAGACGGACCTCCTGCCGCGCCAATCGGGCGTCACGATACTCGGTTTCGGTGATAAATCCGTTAGTCCAGTTTTCCCGGGAGATCGTGACCAGACGTTCCGCGGCGGCCTCGCGGACCTCCAGCGTACCGGTAATCGCGTCCAGAATTGTTATCAGTTCCCGCGTCGCCGCAATCTCGACGCGAACGGCGTGGCGCGTTCCCGCCAGACGCGTGGCTGCAACCCGTTCCGCTGCAGCGGCCGCGTTAATTGCGTTTTCGATCGTTCGCCACGCAAATATCGGCTGGACCACTGAAAGCCCCAGTTCGTACCGGCTCATACCGGACCCGGGAAACAGCTCGGTCTCCTCCTCGGGCAGTTGTGTGTTTTGTACCCGCGGGTCGATTTGTGACAGCGGAATCGTTCCAAGCTCTCCCGGTTCAAGCGTCACCGGGTCGGAAGGGTTAGCGAGCCAGGCGGCGTCAACGATGGCTGAAACCGTGGGGAAACGGCGGGCGACGGCACCGGCGTGGTCGGCGCGTGCGGCGTCCAGCTCCGCTTCCCTGAGTGCAATGTCGTGGTTTTCCCGGGATCCCACCGGTGACAGGCGCGGAGTGGCGGCCGGTACGTCGGGTGCTAATGGGGCAAACGGTTCATCGAACGCGAACAGAGCCTCCAGTTCAACGCTGTGTTGGAACGCGCTGTTCTGGAGGGTATTCACCGTCGTCTGGGCAGGCAGAGGGCTGGAGCCGGCGGCAAGCACACTCGCGGCGATAAGGACGGCTCGCGCCGAGGATGAGCCGGGCGGGCCCTTTCCGGAGCGTCCCCGGCGGTGACGGTTTTCACTCACCTGGTAGAGCACCGGTACCACGAAGAGGGTGATGACGGTGGAGGTGAACAGACCGCCAAAGATCGCCTGGCCAAGCGGTGCGTAAATCTCCGAGCCATCCCCCACGGACAGCGCCATGGGGAGCACCGCGAAAAGGGTGGTCATCGTCGTCATCAAAACGGGCCGTAAACGCCCGGATGCACCCTCAACGATCGCCTCCCGCAGTTCGAAACCATCCCGCGTGCGCAGCATGTTCATGTAATCAACCATCACGATCGCGTTGTTCACCACTGTACCTCCCAGGGTGATCAACCCGAGCATCGCAACGATCGACAGCGCCGAGGAGAAAAGAAGGAGCCCCATCACCACGCCGATCAGGCAGAACGGAACGGCAACCATAATTATCAACGGTTGCAGATAACGTTCGAACTGGATCACCATCACCGCGTAGACGAGAAATATCGCGATCGCAAGCATCGTTAACAGACTTCGCATCGAGTCCACGATCAGTTCGCTGGTGCCTGCTCGTTCCCAGCCGATCCCCGGGGGCAGATCCAGGGACTGCATCATCGTTTCCATTCTCAAAGACACTCCGGACTGGTCTTCGTCGTAGAGATACCCGCGGACCGTCGCCGAAATCGCCCGGTCCCGCTTATTTATCGTGGAAACGGTCCGGCGGGGGACCAGGTCGCTGAACGCGGCAAACGTCAGCGTCGTGCCGTCGGAATTTCGGAGGGACATCGCGTGAAGGGTGTCGGATTCTACCGGTGCGTCAGCCAGTTCCGAGACGAGACGGATGGGGACCCGTTCCGCTCCGGCGGTATACGACCCGGCGGTCACGCCGTTCATCAGAATTCGCGCGGTCAGCCCCGCTTCGTAGGCGGAGACACCCAGGTCCCCCATCCGGTCCTGGGAGAGGGTGAAGAAGAGCTGTTCTGCATCGAATGTGGTGTTCGTCTCCGCTTTCAGAACATTCGGGTCGCCGGCCAGATGTTCGTAGGCCAGGTCAGCAACCTGAACCACTTCCTCCAGCCGTGTCCCGTAAATCTCCAGCTGGTATCCCTGCCCGCCGGTGGCGAGGCCGAGGAGCGCGTCAAATCCACCGTTCAGGACGGTAATATCCGCTTCCGGGACGAGGCGATCCAGCTCGTGCTGCACCAGGGGGATCAGCTCCTGCACGGCGCGGTCCCGGTCGGCGCGCTTCACCAGCCGAATACGGCCGTACGCTTCATTGGGCGCACCGGCGATGACCAGAGAACTGGCGGCGCCCACGTAATACACCGCGGCCTCTGTTTCCGGAATCAGTTGCGCCACGATTCGATCGATCTCGTCAACAACTCTCTCAGTCCGGGAGAGTGAATACGTGCGGGGTGTCTCGATGTGGATCTCGAACTCACCGGTATCGGTCGGAGGAAGAAAGCTGACCGGGAGGGTGGTTACCATGAGCACGCTTACGACCAGAATCGCCGCTGCTATCAGCAGGACAAAGCGAGAGTCGTTCAGAGCGCGCTCCAGCGTTCGCCGGTACATCCCGCGGAAGCGTTCAAACGCGGCGTCCAGGCGCCTGTCAACGGTACCAGACAGACGGTGTTTACGCGGGGAGTGTTCCGGTTTCAGCATGATGGAGCTGAGAAACGGCACCACCACCACGGCAACGATCGCCGCGGCCACAAGGGAATAGACGATCGTCAGGGAAAGATCGGTCATGATGATCCCGATCACACCCGCCAGAAACGCAAGGGGGGCAAATACACTGACCGAGGTGAGGGTGGAGGCGAGAATTGCGGACCCGACCTCGCCGGCACCGCGGCGTGCTGCGAGTTTCCGGTCGCCGTGGGCGTGGTAGTGCTTCCACGTATTCTCAAGCGTCACAACCGACGCATCGACGATCATGCCGATCGCCACGGTAATACCTGACAGGGTCAGGAGATTGATCGTGCGACCGGATAGATACATCCCGCCAAACGCAAAAAGTACCGACAGCGGAATGGACACGGCGATAATAGCTGTGGCGCGGATATCGTGCAGAAAGAGCAGGATCATCAGCGTCGCCAGTATCGTTCCGACGACAGCAGAGGTAATGACCGTCTGAATCGACCGGTTGGTCATATCCCGGTGATCCGAAACGGTGCGCCAGGTGAACGTGCCGGGGTGATCGGCGGCGATGCGATCCAGAACAATATGCGCTTCGTTGACGATTTCAATCGTATTACCGTCGTCGCGCTTCAGGACATCGACGACGACGGTGTTTTCCCCGCCGGACCGGATCGTGACCGTTGGATCTGCCGGGCGCAACTCCACGCGGGCGACATCGCCGAGGCGCACGTAGGCGTTCTCGTGATGACCGACAACCAGGTTGCGCACATCGGCGAGACCGGTGAACGCCCCTTCCGTCGTCAGGGGAAGCTCCCGCCCGCGAAACTGCGCCTCACCGGCGGGGAGATTGGTATTTGCCATCTGGAGCGCGTTGAAAACGGTGACCGGGGGAATCCCGCGCGCCCGCGCCCGATCGGGGTCAAGGGTGACACGCACCTCCTCTTCAGTTTCGCCGACCACGTTGATGCGGGCGACACCGGGTATCCGCGCAAGACGCGGGGCCATTTCGTCATCGAGGAACCGTGCCAGTTCCACCGGATCCGCAATGGAATCAACCTGAAACGAGAAAACCGGAAGCAGACTGTTCGCCTCGGACATGAGAATCTCCGGTTGTCCGTCGATACCATCGGGTAGCTCCGGCCCAACCACGTTTAGCAGTTCCCGAATCTCGGGAAGACGGCCGTATACATCGGTTCCGTCAGTGAACTCCAGCTGGACGATCGAATACGAGTCCTCACTGGTGGAAGTCATCGTGGACATCCCGCCCAGTGTGGAAAGCTGGTTCTCGATCCGGCGTGTGATCGCCTCTTCCACATCCTCGGCACCGGCCCCCGGCCAGGTTGTAATGACGTGCGCCTGCGGCAACCCGACCGGTGGCATCATTTCGCGGTTCAGATTGAAGAACGCAAGGGCGCCGAAGACGAGTAGCACGACCACCAGGATCGATATGATCACCGGATGACGAACGGCAAAATCCGAGAGGATCATTCCGGCTCTCCGATGATTTCCACGCGCTGGCCGTCGCTGAGAAAGTGTTGCCCCGCGATGATAAACAGTCGTTCCGCGTCGGTTTCGGGGACCTGAAGCGCATCCCCGTCGGTGAAAAGGTTCGGCACGTCCATCGACCGCGCCCGGCCGTCGGCGACATACCAGAGGGTGTTACCGTAGCCGACTGCCTCCTGGGGCAATGTCAGGACTGCTTCCCGGGTCTCCAGGACAAAGGTGACTGTTACAGACATACCCGGCCTCACCGCGATAAGGTCGCCAGCAACGGTGCACACCACTTCAAACGTGCGCGTCTCGGGGGAAACGTAGGGGCCGACTGTTCGAATCTCTCCGGGATAGGTCTCACCGGCGATCGTCAGGCGCACACCGATCGTCTCGGGGGCGTTGGCGAAGTGACGGTAGCGCTCCTCCGGCACGGCGGCACGTACCACCAGGTCGGTGATATCTCCGACGGTGACGATAGGTCGTTCCGGCGAGGCGATATCACCACCGGCGACGTGGCGCACCAGGACGACACCGTCTACCGGGCTTCGAACAGTGGTGTACCCGAGACGGAGTTGCGCGAGATCCCGTCGGGAGCGCGCCGCCTCGTACTGCGCCCGGGCGTGGTCGTAGTTCTGTACCGGCGTGGCGTTCGCTTCGTAAAGGCGACGCGTTCGTTCAAACGTGCCTTCGGCGGCGGCAAACGACGCGTTCGCCTGCGTCAGCGCCAGTTCGTATTGAGCGGGATCGATTCGGGCTATGACACCGTCTGTACGGACCGGGTCTCCAACATCCACGCTCAACTGCTCAATCGTACCGGAAACCAACGGGAGAATCGTGACTGTCTGATCAGCCTCCACGAAGGAACGCACCGAAAACCGTTCTTCCATGTCGGACCGGTCCGGCCGGGCAACGCGGACGGTTCGTACCACCTCGTCCCGGGGAGTGGCGGGCTGCCCGATACTGAGGTACCACCAGGCGATTCCCGCGGCGAGCACCAGTGGCACGAGGAGAAAACGGGCCCGGTGCTGTCGTGACTGCGCATTCATGCCTGACCTTCCTGGGCGGAAAGAATCTGTGAACCCTGGAGCGTCGCGATACCGCGGGGACTTAACGCGCCGACCAGGGCGACTCGCAGGGATTCCCGCAAGAGTTCGAGAGGAGGACACGGAAGCGCCTCGACATCGTCGATACACCGAATACCACCGACCATGTTCAGGATCACGTGGGCAAAGATGTGCGGATCCACCTCCGTTGTAAACAGCCCCGCCGCTGCCGCCTCGGCCACGATTCCGCGGATGAGATCCCGGAGGTGCCTGTTGAGCTCGCGAACCCCGGTCCGTACCTCCATCGGAGAACGCGGACCGGCGGAACCTGCTATCGGTGCCCACAGGCGCCGCATTTCCCGGAATCCCAGTTCGACGATCTGGTCGAGGCGCTCGACGAACCCAAGCGAATCGTCGTTCGCAATCGTTGAGAGGGTGTCTACTATCCGCTCCATACCGACGGCGATCGCTGCAGAGATAAGTTCGGCTTTACCGGAGAAGTGGTTATAAATCGTTTTACGGCTGAGACCGATCCACTCGGCAAGACGATCCATGCTGAAATCCGTTACGTTGGTCGCGCCAAGGAGCTCAAGCGTGCCGTCGAGAATCCGCTCGCGCGTTTCATCTGCCACTATGATACCGCCTTTACACAAATATTGAGTAAAATGTGTAAAAGTGCAAGAACACGGCAATTGCAGAAGAATACCTTGTACGTCCTGCAGCGCTGGTTCTCTTCGCCGGTGTGACCGATCAATTTGTGGTTGGTTTACTGGCTGCGGGGCTATCCAAGTACGTGGTACACCGAGATAAGCGCCACAAGAACAGTGGTACTCAACCCGATTCCCCACTGCAACCCCGTAAACCGCCTGTTCATGTCTTCAAAGCGTTTATCCATGTAGTGGATCAGGTCCTCAAAGCGTTTGTCGACCGCCTCGAAACGTTTGTCGACCGCCTCGAAACGTTTGTCGATCGCCTCGAAACGTTTGTCGATCGCCTCGAAACGCTTTTCCATCGCCTC
>JAQIBO010000531.1 GCA_027859055.1 Spirochaeta sp. | reverse complement strand
GCTGCCGGTGCCGCCGTTCTACAGGCGATAGAACAGGCCGTAACCGGCGACCGGTCGCTCCTGACCGGCGACATGGGCGGCCGTGGCACCACCTCCAGCGTGGGGGATTTACTGGTGGCGGCGCTGGGGGAGTAGGGGTGCATCCGGGACCGGAGTAGTCGGGACGCCGTCTGCATCTCCATCGCCATGAGGGCGAAGAAGGGGTAAGTGCCTGAGAGGACATGGGCGAAGGCGTTGGCCTTTAACCCATAAAATAGAAGAGCCCGGGCGGTTATACCCGCCCGGGTTTTTGCAAACGGCTTGCTATTGGTCGAGACCGCGTGAGACCAGAACGTTGGCAACATTTGCTGTCCCGGGTAACAGGCCCCTTTATTGCGTCGTCATGGAAGACTATTTTCAGGATAGTTCGTATCACTGTATGTCGTTGATATGGTCTTGTTTCCATCCTGCTCATAAGTAATCGGCGCCGAGAAGTCACCGGCTCCATAGATTCTGCTCGGGTTATTATTGAAATAGTCATAACTCGACGGATCAGCGACACAATAAAGCGTCGGATACACATCGTAACTGTTTCCACCTTTTCCAGACCATTCCTGGCCTGTGGGCTCTTGCGTCGTAGCGTCCCATATCTCTGCGACGCCCCCGGACAAATCTCCATCAACCTCTCCACCTCCGCCGGCTACCGGATCGGCACCTCCTAACACATCTGCACCAGCGTCATAGATGTAGACAGCGAGCACAGGTGTCTCCGAACAATCGAAACCTGCCAAAGCTCCCGACACACTCACTGTCGCTGATCACACTGTCAGGTTTCCGTCCTTCTCGTCGTCGTCTTCATTACCCAGAAGATCCTCACAACCCGATAATACAAATATCATCGTGAGACCTGTGATGATGGCGATGGCGGTCTTCCATTCAACTCGTTTCATAGACTCAATCCTCCAGTAAGATGAATTGCAGAGAACCAAAGCTCTCTTAGCAAATAATGACTCCACTACCGAAACAAAGCGTCTCAAAATGAGAAATGGGACGTGTTTTTTACGACTAAAGTTCGCGAACATAATGGCACAATTGGAAGTAGGTTTTCGCAGTCGTAAACCGGGTCTCTGAATCCCCCTTAGACGCCGCGCCGGTCTCGGTGTACACTTGTCGGCATGCTGGCGCTGGAAATTCTGGCAGGGGTAGGTGCGATACAGGGAATACTTCTGCTTTTCCTTGTCGCCCTGCGGTACCGACGAAAAGAAAACCTGCCTCTTGCCCTGTTCCTGTTGGCGTATTCCCTCCGCCTGGGAACGATTCCGACCTGGAACGTTGCCACCATGCTGGGCAACCCGTGGCTTCTACCGCTGACTACTCCGTTGCCCTTTCTGTTCAGCCCGCTGTTGTGGTGGTACGCCCGTACCCTTGCCAATGACTCCGGGGTGGTGCACCCGCCGGTCCGGATGGTGTGGCATGTTCTGCCCTACCTCCTGGACGTTGCCTTTACCGTTGGCCTGGTGCTGGTGCTTTCCACGGGGGAATACGCCGCCATGATCACCGCAATCTTTCGCGGTTCCCCGCCCCTTCATTTGACGGTGCGCAACGGTCTGAAGGTTGTGGTCAACGTCATCTACCTGAGCCTTGCTATTCGCCGGGCGTTCAAAAAAAGCCCTGCCGCCGTGGCGACACCGTCACAGCGCCTGTGGCTCAAGGCGCTGGTAACTACTCCGCTGCTGTCACTTGCGCTGTTTACCTTCGTGGCGTTGGTCCCTCAGGCTACTGCCGGGATCGCCGACGGGGCGGTCACGCCATTTACCGTGCTTGCCGGGGCGATGGCACTTCTGATTTACGTATTCTCCTGCTTGATGCTTGCGGCACCGGAGGTGCCGGCGGAATGCGGCTGTGATTCACCTGAGGAAGAAGAAGAGAGGGCCGTCTCGGACGACGACCGGAAGCTGGCTGTGGCGGTCACGAAGCTGCTTGAAGGAGAGATCTATCGCGATCCCGACCTGACCCTGGAGGCGATGGCCCGGCAGCTCCGCACCCATCCAAATCACCTCTCCCGGGCGATTAACTGCGTGTTGTGCGAGCACTTTCCCGTTCTGATACAGCGCCACCGCGTTCAGTATTTCGTTGCCCGCGCCGAGTCTGGTGCCCTGAAAAAACACACGATTCTCGATATCGCCTTTGATGCCGGGTTTTCGTCAAAGAGTACCTTTAACCGTGTTTTCAAGGCGGAAACGGGGATGTCTCCCACCCAGTTCAAGGCCGACGCCGTCAACCGAACAAACTTGTGAGAAAAAGGTCCCAGATTTCATAATGGGACGCATCGTACTTGGTCCCGTGCCACTATTTCGGTATATCGATTTCAACGAACAGCCGGGACGCGGAATCTGGACCGTGCCACCGGCGCGGAGGCACCATGAAACTGACTGGACGACGGGGTCTGTTGCGGGACATATTTCCGTACGGGATCGCGATCAGTATCGCGCTTCTCCTGATAACGGGTTGTGACAACCTGTTTGGCGAGGAAGAGGAAGACGACGGAACGCTGGCGGTGAGTGTTTCGGGGTATGACGGGAGTTGCGCTCCAAGTACCGACAACGAGTTCTTTATCGTCTTTGTAATGGCCGGCGGGGCCGACCCCAATACGGGAACGGTTCTTGCCGCTGGAGGCGGCGACCAGATAACCGGCGACACGGCGTCAGCCACCGCGCGAGTCTGGGACCCCCAGACGGAAAAGGCGACGGATGTCGTCTGGGAAGGTTCCGGCGGGGATCGGTACGATGTGTATCCAACGGTCTACTGCGGTGCGGATTTGGAAAGTATCGACCTCGATGATCCCTATGCGGTGTATGGAGCCATGGACTACTCCCAACCGTTAACGTACAAACAGGACGGTAATCAGTCGTTCAGTACCGATTTCAGCGACTATTCCAAAAAGCAGTAGCCTCGCCAGAGCAGGACCAGCGCGCCGGCCATTGACCGTCAAAACCCACGGGTGGATGGGTCGGAGGGGTAGTCATCAGCCGCGTTCTTCCCCCAGATATGGGAACAATATCTGGGGGCGTCGGACGCTCGGTGCTGCCCGCGCAAACGCGCCGTATCTTCAACGTCTACTCCGGGAGGTGCGGTCGATACGCGGGACGGTTGATGCAACCACGGTTCTGACGCGGGGTCGTGGGTCACTGTCCCGAGTGCAACAAGGTTGTGTATACCCGGAGTGCCGCCCCCCGAATCGCCGCGGCGGCGCCACGTCTCCCGGTGTACACCGGCACCGTCACCGCGCCGGACAGGGCCGGACCAAATGCGGGAAACGCCCCGGCAACCCCGCCGAGAACAAGAATACCCGTGGCCTCAACGGCAGTCACGTATTCCTGTAAAAAGGTACCCAGGTCCGTTCCAAACGCGCGGTAGACCTGGGTGATCGCTGCCAGTTCGTCCGGGGCATATTCGTCCGGGGCATAGTCGGCCGCACCACCTCCGCTCTCACCGCGCACACTGTTTTCACGTGGGTCCCCGCCGCTCTCCCACCGCCGGAACACGCCGGCGAGTCCCGCTCCATCAACAGTGACCCCCGCCGCCTGAAAGCGGGCAGTGAGGCCCCGGGTGGAGAACTGGTCATCCGCCGGGCGTCCGCGAAACGGTTTGTCGTAGAGCCAGCCGTCGGGGCGGAACTCGGTTGTATCCCGGACTACCTCCCCACCAGCCACAAGGTGTGAGCCGATGCCGGTGCCCAGGGTGATCCCGATAATGCGGCCCCGGGCAAGCTCCGGCCGCCCGTCGACCTCGCCGATAATCGCCGCTTCCGCGTCGTTGCGAAACGCGATCGGCAGGGTCTCCGCCTCGGGCACCACGCCGGTTTGTTCCAGCCGCTCCCAGAGCGCCGCGGAAATATCCATACCGTAGATCCGTTCAAACTTGGCGAGCCCGCGAACGAGGCAGATGCCGCGGCGGTAGTTGAAGGGACCGGGAAAGCCGATGCCGATACCGGTAACGGGCTCGTGCTCACCCGCGTGCCGGATCGGTTCTTCAACCGCGGCGCACAGGGCACCGAGAATCGCCTTCTCATCACCGTTGGCGTCAACCGGGGTGGTGACGATGTGGCTGACGGTCCGGTCGCCGCGGCGCGGGGCAACTCCGCCCGGCCGGGGGGGCCCCGTCCGGAACGGAGAACACGCCACTTTTAATGGACTGCCCGCCAACGTCGAGGCCGACGAGGCGGGCGGATCGTGCTATTTCCTGCATCGCATCGCGATGGCGATACACACCGCCGCGCCGCCCCACGTGACGGTGAGGCCGATAATCATAAACAGTATTGCTCCAATAGACATTTTCAGAACCTCCTGTGTTTACTCACTCCGAGAGCAGCGCCTCGTCAGACCACTTCCTGCGGGAGAACGCGTACCCGAGAATCACCGCCAGGGCGGCTACAAGCCAGCCGAAAATGACCACCTGGATCGTCCCGTACCCCCCGTAGTTGGCGCTGAAGTTCTCGATAAAGTTGAGAACCACGCTGATACCGAGAATGACCGGGGTCACCACCTTGATCATTACGTTCCACCACGCCCCGATCGTAAAATCGGAGGTCGCGTTGGCGTGGTCCCGCAGATCGGTCAACTTGAACAGGTACCCGACAACGATAACCTCAACCAGGCCGGAAATCGCGATACCGAAGTTGTTGATGAAGTAGTCAACGATATCGAGGATGTAGAGGCCCGCTCCGGTGGTGAACACCACACTGACAAGGCCGGCGATGACGGTATACCAGACCACCACCTTGCGGCGCGGCGCGTTCAGTTTGTCCGCAAACGACCGCACGACGACCTCGTTAATCGAGATGAACGACGAAAGGCCGGCAAACGTCAGTGCCGTGAAAAACAGCACGCCGACGAGGACGCTCATGGTGGGTAACTGGTTGATCGCCGCGGGAATTGTCGCAAACGCGAGAAAGACGCCGGAAAGGTTTTCCGGCAGCTCGCCACCCTGCTGGTGCATCAGATATCCGACGATGCTGAAAATCGCGATGCCGGCGAGAATGCTGAAACCGGAGTTGAGCAGCGCCGTCATAAACCCGTTGTTGACGATATCCGCGTCATCCGGCAGATAGCTGGAATAGGTGATCATAATCGCAAAGGCGATGCTGAGGGTGAAAAAGATCTGCCCGTAGGCGGCAACCCACACGCTCCCGTTCAGGATTTGCGAGAAATCCGGCTTGAAGAGCAGCTCCAACCCGTCGGCGGCGCCGGGGAGGGTGATGCCGCGGATAAGGATCACCAGCAGCAGTACGATCAGCAACGGCATGAAGATCTTGTTGGCGCGTTCGATTCCCCGCTGGACCCCGGCGTAGAGGGCGACAAAGCTGATCAGCCACGCCACAACGACGGCAATGAGTATCGGCCAGCGGATACCGCCGAGCTGAAACGGGCCGTCGGTCAGGCCGAGAAACTCACCGACAAAAAATCCGACCGGTTCTCCCGACCACGAAAGGCTGAACGAAAAGATGATGTAGTTGATCGCCCAGCCGATTACCGCAACGTAATACACGGCGATAACGAAGGAGATGATCCCCTGCCACCACCCCAGCCATTCGAACTTGCGGTTCATCTTGGCGAAGGTCAACGCCGCACCGCCTTTCATTTTGTGTCCCATCGCGAATTCCATAATGATTATCGGAATGCCCGCGGTGAGAAGGGCGACGAAGTAGGGGATCAGAAACGCCCCGCCTCCGTTGTCAAACGCCATGTACGGAAAGCGCCAGATGTTACCAAGCCCGATTGCGGAACCGACGGCGGCAAGAATAAACCGACGCGGCTACCCCATTGTTCCTGCTGCATGAGAAAATCCCTCCTGTCTGAGAGTTGTCGAAAAGACACCGATATCTCCTTTATGACATTGCGGAATTACGTTGTCAAGTTTTCGTTCAGCGTTTTCGTTCAGCGTCTGTCTGTCCGGCAGCCCGAGCACACGGTTACAGCAGCTCACTCCGGACGGGAATCCCGGTACGGACCGCGACGCTCTTGATCGCCGCGACCTGATCGTTGAGACCGTCCAGTTCCACGACAACCTGGTAGTGCCGCAATCGCCATATCGGTTTGACGATGACGCGCATAATTGCCGGCCCGCGCCGACGAATATGGTCCGGTTCCAGCAGCCGAAACCCGACGATCGGATGGCTGTGCAGCGCGTGGATGCGAAGCTCTTCTATTTCGTCGTACCGAATAAGGCCGAGGGTCTGGGCGGGGTCGGTGAGTAAAAAGCCGTCGTCGGTGATGTGGAGAATATCTGTGCGGAGCGTGCTTCGGCGCCACGCGTACCACGTGAGGATGCCAAACGCCACAGCTCCGACGAGGGCCACGATGTTTACGCCGGGGTTTTTGAACGCAGCACTGAGGGAAATAGCGCATGCGCCGAAGGCGAACACTGCAAGCACGCGGTATCCCCGGGAATGTCCATATATGACCGTGTCGGCACTCATCCTGTTCCGAGCATACTCCTCCGGCAGTCTTGCCGCAACGGCACATATCCGCGTAATCTGTCCAACCCATGAAACGGACGCTTTCGATCGTTTTCGGTGTGTTGTTCCTGTTCTCCGTTGTCGCCGGCTCGGGGGCGTGGTTGGTGTTCGATATGCTGACCACGCCGCACAGTGACGTCGATACGGAAAAGCTCTTCGAGATCCGTCCCGGTGACGGACTGCGGGCGGTCACGCGACGACTGGAGACGGCCAACCTGATTCCGTGGGCGCCCGCGCTTGAGGGATATGCCCGCTGGCGTGGGTACGCCGGCGTGCTGCAGGCGGGGCGGTACCTGCTTTCTCCGGCGATGACACCGGTGGAGATGATCGCAACGATCGTGAGCGGTGACGCCGTATTCGACGAACTGACGATCACGATTCCCGAAGGGTGGAGTGCCAACGATATCGAGCTGTATCTGGAAGCGCAGGGACTGTTCACCAAAGAACAGTTTCAGGAAGCGGTGGTGATGGGTGCCCGGTATCGTGACTTTCCGTTTCTCGCCGACCTGGCGGATGATACGATCCTGGACGGGTATCTGTTTCCCGACACGTACCGGATCTTTGCCGACAGCACGCCGGAAGGGATCGTACTACGGATGTTGGGACGGTTCGCCGAGCGGACTGACGCCGCGCTGCTCGCGGAGATCCGGAGCCAGGAGCGCTCGCTGCACGAAGTCCTGACACTTGCGTCGATCGTGCAGCACGAGTCCGCCAACGATGCGGAGATGCCTGTGGTGGCGGGAGTGTTCTGGAACCGGCTGCAGATCGGGATGCGCCTGGAGTCAGACGCAACGGTGAACTACGTCCTGGGAACCAGCAAGCGTCAGCCGACCTTCGCCGATACGGAAGTCCAGCACCCCTACAACACCTACGAGAACGAGGGCCTGCCCCCGGGGCCGATCGGTAACCCCGGCCTTCCGGCGATTCGCGCCGCGGTCTATCCCGCAGAACACGACTACCTCTTTTTTCTGCACAAACCGACGCGGGAGATCGTCCTGTCGCGGACGTTCCGGGAACACCTGGACAGCAAAGCGCGCTACCTCGACTGATCCACGATTCCCGCCGGGTATCCGTCCTATGCTTGTTCGTCCTCCGCGGCGGCAAACCGCGCCTGAATCGGGTCGGTCATCTTCTGCCACCCTGTGGGGCCGCGGTCCAGTTCCGGTCCGCTGAGCAGACACGCCCGCAGATTTCTCAGTTCCCGCTCCACCGCATCGGGGACACCGATAATCGTCAATGCCTGGCGGCGGTCGCCGTATAATCCACGGTTGACCTGGTCGGCAATCTCGGAGTCTTCAGGGCGTTCGGCCTCGGGAAGCGCGGCGTACCACGTGCCTTCCTTGCCAATCTCCCGCTGCGGTCCCGCGACGTCGATCACGTAGACGTGTTCCATGTCGCTGGCAAGCCACACAAAGCCTTTGATCCGCACAAGGCCCGGCCACTCGCCGTTGAGCCACGTGTCCAGTCGATCCGGGTGGAAGGGGCGTTCTTCCTTCAGAAACCGCGCCACAAGGGGATGGAAATTGGGATTGGTGGGGGTGACGCGTTCGGCGCTTCCGCGCCCGTTCGTGCCTCCCTGCGCTCCTGCAGCATCGCCCGCTGCGCCGCCGCGGCGTCCCGTGATGATGACTTCGTTCACGGGGAGCCGTCCGTGCTCCGCGCTGCCGATCAGCGCCGTCGGGTTGGTTCTGGAAACGATCTTCCGGCTCTTCCGGCGTTGCCAGAACCCGGCACGATCGTATTTGTTGAGGACAACCAGGTCCGCCGCCCGGATCTGGTCGGCAAGCAATGGAGACAGAAGCGGGTCCTTCCAGAAATCGGGAAACGTTCCCGTATCCACAACGGTGATCACCGTATCCAGATAGACGCGATCGGCAAGGGGCTTCGTCGCCTGGAGGCCCTCCGCAAGTTCCAGGACCGGTGAACTCCCGGACGTCTCAATGACGATCGCCTCCACCGGCTCGTCCAGGGTGAGGACCGACTCGATCTCGTCCAGGAGGGCGTCCCGTTTTCCGGCGCCGACGCGACCCCCGGAAATCGAGCGGATCAATTCGGTATTGCGCAGTTCGATATGCTCGCCACCCTGCAGAAACGCGGAATCCACACTGTGCGGCGCAAGATCGTTCACCACGACCGCCACGCGCCGTTCGGTCGCTGTATCGAGAATGTGGGCGATCAATGATGTTTTCCCGGAGCCCAGGAATCCAGTTACAATCGTTATGGGAATCATTGCGCAGAAGCTACCAGAAAAACGGGCGGAGGTGTAGCATGTGCGACGAACCACCGACGAAAAGGAGCAACAACTATGGAACATACCGCTGATGACACCGTCGTGCTTGGAGCCGGAGCGCTTGGAGCGATGTATGCGCACCAGATTTCCCGTGCCGGGTTGCCGGTTTCCTTTTTTGCCGCAGGCGAGCGGGCCGAGCGGCTCACCCGTGACGGGGTTATCGTAAACGGGACCACCTATCACATACCCGTTACGGACCACGCCCTTGAGCAACCACCGGCACGGGTGATCGTCGCGTTGAAGGATCAGCATCTGGCCCCGGCGACGGAGGGGTTCGCGGATGTCTGCGGGCCGGATACCACGGTCCTGTCCGTGATGAACGGTATTGACAGTGAGTACCAGCTTGCCGCCGCCCTGGGTGAGTCGATTACGCCTGACTACAGCGGTCGCGTGCTTCACTGTATGGTCGCCGGGATGGATGCCGTCCGGGACGGGAACGACGTCAGATTCACGCAAATGGGTACGGTGTCTTTTGGCCGCCGCCGGAATGATCCCGCCCGTCCCGATGCGCGGGTGAGCGATGCGGCGGCGTTTTTTGCGAAGGCGGGCATTCCCGCGAAAACCCCGGAGGATATGGAAACGGCGATCTGGAACAAGTTCATGCTCAACGTCGGCATCAACCAGTGGTCGGCGGTGTTCGGGGCGACCTATTCCCTCTTTCACACCGATACGCACGCCCAGAACCTGATGCGCCGCGCGATGCGGGAGGTGCTTGCAATTGCGCAGGCGAAATCGATCGATTTGACCGAGGATGATCTGGAGCACTGGTTTTCCGTGGTGAACACCCTGTCGCCCGACGGCAAAACCTCGATGGCGCAGGACGTGGAGGCGGGGCGCCCGACGGAGGTGCACATGTTTGCCGGACGCGTGGTTGAGATGGGGCGTGAGGTCGGCGTTGCAACACCGGTGAACGAGGTGCTCCTGGACGCGATTCAGGCGGTCGGAGCGGTTCACCCGCACGGGTATGGACACTGACCGGGGACGCGGACCACCGACGCGGACCACCGACGCGGATCCGGATCTCCGCCCCCCGGCGCTGGAGAAGGGCTTTACAAACGGCGGTCCCCCTTTGCATCATACCCCATGCTTCACGACGCCAGATTCCGGAACATCTCTCCCCTCGACCACCGTTACTACCTTGCCAACACCGAACTGTTTGAAGCGCTGGCGGACCACATCAGCGAGGAAGCGGCTGTGGCCCAGTGCGTGCGGGTGGAGGCGGCGCTCCTCAAACAGCTGATCCGCTACCTCTTGCCGGACGATCCGCGCCGTGACGAATACCGTGCCGCGGCGGAAGAGCTCCCCGAACGGGTGCAGGCGGCGGAGGTGTACGCCGAGGAGGAGACGACGCGGCACAATATCCGGGCGATCGTGAACGTGATACAGCGTCACGTGCCCCCGGAGATCGCCCATCTGGTCCATCTGGGAGCCACCTCGGTGGATATTCTCGATACCGCCGCGGCGATCCGCTACCGGGACGTGACCCGGCAGGTTGTCTTGCCGCTGCTGGCGCGCCTGCAGGACGAGCTGATCC
>JAQIBO010000490.1 GCA_027859055.1 Spirochaeta sp. | reverse complement strand
GCAGTGTCCGCCCCGCCTTCCGGCAGTATCCCGCGCCACAGCGGCGGCTTGCCGCCGCCTTTTGCCCCAAACGGCGTAAGCAGATCGGCGCGCAGGCGCTCCGCCGGGAACGGGGCGTCGCCACCCACGGCGATCGCCCAGTGCACAGCGCCGTCCTGCACGTTTGTCAGGACGACCGCGGTGACCGGCGCGCCCGTTGCGGTGACCGTCGTGCCCGCCGTTTCAGCCAGCGCCTTGAACACCTCGCCGTCCTCTCCGGCAAGGGTAATCGCGAGAACGGTTTCGGTTCCCGCCAGGTGCGTCTGCAACAGTAACCCGGCGATGCGCTCCGCCTGCAGCCGCTGGACGCGTCGCAGTTCCTGCGCCTCGGTTTGCTCCTGGCGGATGCGTGTCGGTACCTCGGTGGGGCGCGCGGAAAAGAGCTCCGCGGCTTCGGTGATCGCCCGGTGCTTCTCCCGGTAGTCTGTAAGGGCGCGGTCTCCTATCTTGAAGTGCAGCCGCTGGTGCCCGCGAATCCGTTCCACCCCGACCGTCTGCACCAGATTGAGCAGCCCCGTCCGGGTAAGGTGCACCCCGCCGCACGCGACCAGGTCGAACGGCGCGTCGGCGTCACCGATTCGCACCAGCCGGATTTTGCCGCTCCGTTTTGTTGGACGCCGAAGGGCGTACTCGGCAAGTTCGGTGTCATCTACGGAAAACCCGATGATCGGCAAGTCCGCTCGAATCGCCCGATTGGCCCGCTCTTCCACCGCGGCGATCTGCTCATCCGTCAGGGTTTCCGTATCGACCTCGATGCTGGTGAACTCCGAACCCTGGGCGACACTCACCGTTCCCGCACCGGCGACCTCCAGAAGGGCGGCGGAAAGCACGTGCTGTCCGCTGTGCTGTTGCATATACTCGAAGCGGTGCGCCCCGTCGACCCGACCGTCGACGGTGTCTCCCGTGGCACCGCCAAACACGTCCCCGAGGGTGTGGGATATCACCCCGTTCTCCTTTTGAACATCGACAACGCGAATTCCGGCGATCGTACCGGTATCCGCCGGCTGCCCGCCACCTTCCGGATAAAAGAGCGTCTGATCAAGAACGATCGTCCGTTGGTCGGTTGATACGTTCTGAACCGTTGCGGTGAAATCAAGTGCCATCGGGTCATCGTAGTAAAGCGCTGTGGTCATAGTCACACTGTACCCGAAGCTGGCGCAGATGGCCACAATCTGGTAGGTTTCTATCAAAGGAGCCCTTTGTGACTGACCGACATGCGCGCTATACCTACCTGCAGACGGCGGTGCAGGAACGAATACTATTCCTTGACGGGGCGATGGGTACCAACATCCAGCGCTATCGTCTGGAGGAAGCCGACTTCCGGGGCACCCGCTTTGCCGACCATCCGTCCTCGCTTGCGGGAGACTACGATCTGTTGTCAATCACCAAGCCGGAGGTGATTGAAGAGATTCACCGCGGTTTTCTCGACGTCGGTGCGGATATTCTTGAGACCAATACGTTTAACTCGACCTCGGTATCCCAGGCGGATTACGGCCTCGAGGCACCGGAGTTTGTCCGGGAGATGAACCGCACCTCCGCCGCCCTCGCGCGGCGCGTTGCCGATGAATATACCCAACGGTACCCGGAGAAACCGCGCTTTGTTGCCGGAATCCTCGGTCCCACCAATAAGACGCTCTCCCTGTCCCCGGACGTCAATGACCCCGGGTTTCGGGCGATCAGTTTTGATGACCTTGCCGCCGATTACGCCAACGCTCTGGAGGGGCTTCTTGAAGGGGGAGTCGACTTCGTCATGATCGAAACGATCTTTGACACCCTCAACGCCAAGGCGGCGATCTACGCGGCGCGGCGCCACGCACGCCGAACCGGAACGGTTGTCCCGATCATGATTTCCGGGACGATCACCGACTTAAGCGGCCGAACCCTCTCGGGGCAGACGACCGAGGCGTTCTACTACTCGGTCCGGCACGCCGAAGCGTTCTCCATTGGCCTCAACTGCGCCCTCGGCGCGGACCAGCTTCGCCGCTACGTCAAGGACCTGGGACAGGTCTCCCAGTACCCGGTCAGCGTGCACCCCAACGCAGGCCTTCCCAACGAGTTTGGTGAGTACGACGATACGCCGGAGAACATGGCCGAGGTCATCGGCGGGATGGCGGCGGACGGACTTCTCAATATTGTCGGGGGGTGTTGCGGAACCACCAAGGAGCACCTGCGGCAGATCGTGAACGCCTGCAGCGGCCACGCTCCGCGACAGATCCCCGCGGACCCGCAGACGATGCGCCTCTCCGGCCTGGAGCCGCTGGAGGTCGCCGGCCACACCGGATTTGTCAACGTCGGCGAACGGACCAACGTCACCGGCAGCCGCAAGTTCGCCCGGCTCATTCGGGAGGGTGACCACGAAGCGGCGCTGGAGGTGGCGCTGCACCAGGTGGAAAACGGCGCCCAGGTGATCGACATCAACATGGACGAAGCGATGCTGGAAAGCGATGTGGAGATGGAGCGCTATCTCAAGTTGCTTGCCACCGAGCCCGACATCAGCCGGGTGCCGATCATGCTCGATTCCAGCAAATTTTCCGTGATTGAGGCGGGCCTGAAATGGGTGCAGGGTAAGTCGATCGTCAACTCGATCTCCCTGAAAGAGGGGGAGGCCGAGTTCATTGAACACGCGCAGACGATCCGTGACTACGGAGCCGCGGCGATCATCATGGCGTTTGACGAGGACGGTCAGGCGGACACGTTCGAGCGCTAAACGCAGATATGTAAGCGCAGCTACAAGATCCTCACCGAGCAGGTCGGATTCCCCGCGGAAGATATCATCTTCGACCCGAACATCTTTGCGATCGGAACGGGAATCGACGACCACCGCAACTACGCGGTGGACTTCATCAACGCCACGCGCTGGATCCGGGAGCACCTGCCCCACGCCAAAATTTCCGGCGGCGTCAGTAACGTGAGTTTCAGCTTCCGGGGGATGGACCAGGTTCGCGAGGCGATCCATTCGGTATTTCTGTACCACGCGGTGCAGGCGGGGATG
>JAQIBO010000481.1 GCA_027859055.1 Spirochaeta sp. | reverse complement strand
GGAGTGCATGAGCGCCCATCCGCCGCCCCGATCAGTTGTCACCTCCCGTGCGTCGATCGCACCCGGAAGGCGAGCTATACGCCGGGTTACCCCCTCGTGGGTGATGGTACGTGGAGCGCCATCGGTGTCGCGGGACGCTTCCCAGACTGTGCCGCGATCGCTCGTGACGGCGACCGGTGCCCCCGCCTCGTCACGCGTTATCCGGATCCAGGATCCGTCGGCGAACTGCCGCTGAACCAGCGCGCCCCGCTTGTCGTACCTCCTCCGCTCGCTGTGGCCGCGATTATCGGTTTGCAGCGTGAGGCGCCGGAAGTCGTCGTACCTGTTTTCCACCACGTGCCCCGACGGAAGTTCTCGTCGAACAACTGAGAATCCGTCGACGGTCGTTATCGTCTCCAGACCATCCGGGTCGCGGTAGATGCGGAGATCCGGCGCCGGATACTCAAAGAACTCACGCGCTCCCGATGGATAGGTGACCGAGGCGACCCGGGCGGACGCCGGGTCCGTTTCGTACGAGATCGACGTCTGTCGGCCGTCTTCCCGAACGATCGCGGTCATTCCCGCATCGCCGTACCGGTAGGAGAGATCACCGCGCGGACTGGCGACTCCGGTAATGCCTGCCTCTCCCAGTGTGAACGCGGTAGGTGCGCCCGCTGCGATGTGAAGCGTCGCCGAGTCACCGTCAACGGTTTTTTCGAGCCGGGCGTATTCGTGGCCGTCGGGACGGACGACCGCAGTGGTGTGCGTATCATCTGAAACGTCTCGATGGATCCGGACCACCGTTGTGTCCCGGATACCGATCGTCTCCAGTTCACCGGACCAACTGAACCCGCGGACGTGACCCGTCGGAGCGTGGAGGCGCCACCCGTCTTCGTTGCGACGCAGCACGTAGTGGGGAAGTGATCGGGCGTGGTAGAGGTTCGGGTCCGAGGACGCGGTAAAAACATGAGTACCCCCGTGATGATCCACGTATACCGCCGTTGCGGATCCTGAGTCGGTCATCGGAATACGCGTTCCCGGGTGGTTCACCGATCGGTTCCGCGCAACGACGTGATCGTATCGTTCCCGCGCCTCCGCCAGCGTCCGTTGGAGCGTCTCGATATCATTGACGATTCGGTTCAGTCCATCGCGGGTGGCGAGCCAGTTGTCCAGAAATTCATCTGTCGAAGAGAGTACCGCTATCCCCTCGCGAATCCCGGCACGTATCGACCGGGCCGTTTCCAGCGCGCGCCGTACCTGCGAAACCGATGCGCCGTAGGTTGCCGCGACCGGCAGGAGGCCGGAAAGGCGGTTAATGTGGCTGTTACACGAATCGAGCTCCCTGCGGTATCGGTGCAGAATCGCATTGACCGCTGTGTGTGCGTCCCGGACGGAGCGGTCACCGGAAAGGACCTCACCGATCAGCGCCTCGACCCGGGATATCCGGGCCCGCATGGCCGATAGTTCTTCCTCGTGGAGCGCTTCAATCGCCGGGGGCTTGAGTGCGCCGGTGATGATCCGTTCCTCCAGTACGCCTGTCCACCCGGCACCCCAGATTCCCCGTGCCGTCCGGCGGCTATCATAGTGGAGCGACAGGTCGATCTCGAGGTTGTACAGAGAAATGACCGGGAGCGGTATCGTGGTCAGATACGCGCCGTCGACAACTCGTACGGGATCACCGAGATGCGGGCTGCGGTTGATTCCCAGCTCCCGCTGAAGGTCACTTCGAACGCGTGACGCACCGCTGCGTTGCTGTTCCCACGCGTGAGAATCCGCGGCAACGACCTGCGTATACCCGTTGTGTCCCGCATCCATGTACGCGTTTACCGACGAACCGGTTGTCCGCGCCGGATCGGTGCGCTGTGCGTACACGTCGGCCGCAAGCAGTCGGCGCACGTCGTTATCCGCCGACGCTACTCGACCGGCGGCGTCCTGGAGCTGATCGAGGATCCGCTGGGTCTGTTCGTCCACGGCATCGCCGATCTCCTCGTCTGTCGGACCGGGGTCTTCGTCGGGCTCTTCCGAATCGGTCCCGCTGGAGCTGCCGCCGGAGCTTCCCCCGGAATCGGTGTCAGACCCGTCCGGATCGGGTGGGGAGCCGCCGGAGAAGCTTCCATCGTGATAGACCCCGGACACGCCGGGAATCGCCAATACCAGGAAGCACAGAACGAGACATACCGTCAGTTTTTTCATAACAGATCTCAGCCCTTTTCAGGTCGAACGGTCGGAAGATCAATACCGCCATCAGAAATGGCGGTACCATATTTCAAAGAGGACACCACGTTGTCCAACCGGATCGGGAGCCCACGGCAGGTCCGCAAACGGCGCCGACAACTCGGTTGCTTCCGGGTATGGCACGTAGCCTGTGGCGTGACCGGCGGGAACCCCGACCTCATCCAGATGAACGAGGTGAAACAGGAGCTCGTCGGGGAGCGTCGTGGAGACCCCGCCCAGCGCCTGCGCCACCGCGCCAGCGCTGATAAAGGCATCACCGGGGAGATCGGGGACGCGCGCCGCGGCCAGCAGTTCGTTCTGGACCTGATTCTGACCGTCCCGCGTCGGGATCGCCGCGGGTGTGGCGTCCGCAAACGCCCTCACGGCGCCGGGAATTTCGGCAAGCTCGGCAGCGGTACACGCAACAGTGTGATTCGGAACGGTTCGGCGAAACTCGGCGGCAAACACGGCGTACGCCGTCTCGAGGGAGGGAACGTGACCGGTCCCGCTGGTCAGCGCGTACCCGACACGTTCAAAATCAACCCCCGCATCGTTGCGCGGACCCGCCGCGGCGACGAGACGGTCAACCGAGCCGCTCAGGCCGGTGAGAGTTTCCGCCGCGGCGCCGTAGCCGACGTCGAAGACAGCCAGGCGGGGAACCGCATTGGACGCCTCTTCGGGGTCGGGACCGAACAGGAGCGGAATATCGACGGCGGGCAGAAGCGTTGACGAGTCCGTAGAACCGCTTCCGATCCCGCGCCACCCACGGCCGTGGGCCGCGATAACCACGATCTCCCGCCGGGCGGGAAACGTCTCTGTGATAAACCGACGTACCGCCGTAATCGTGGATCGGTCGAACAGACGTGCGTTGCTTCCGACCGGTACGGGAAGCGGGGTCGTACCACCCCGACGAATCAACTCGATCGTACCGTCGGCGAGGGTGCTGTCGCGCACCGCGATGCAGTGGAACGTATCCTCCGGCAGATTCGCGGCGGCGAGCTCCGCCACATCATCGGCCACGGCGCCTGCCAGCTCGTTGTCGTCCCACCCGAAATAGACGATGCGCCAGTCACGAACGCCGGCATCGTCGGCGGTCGCAACCGTGTCGTTGACCCCGACAAGGGGTGGGGCACACCCGATAAAGGACAGCGTTACAGCGGTTATCACCGCAAGGATCCCCGGCATAGCCGGGCACGTGTTGTACAAACTCATCTTTCCTCCTCCCGAAGCGGATAGGGATATACGATCTCTCCACCGCCGGCGCCGTCATCGCCGAATCGAAACGTGTGGAACCGAATCTCTGAAAGGGTGATCGTCTCAGGGGGAATAAACGGCAGGGGACTGCGAAACACGACGTCTACTCCGTTTGAGGCGTTTGGGGCGATGTGTGTTTCCGTGTTCACCTGCAACGGTGCCGTTATCGTCTCGTCGGACGAGGCTTCATCGCCGGCGGGCGCGTCGACGCGCGCCGAAACGGAAAACGATTTCATTGACCGAGGCGTCCCATTGAACAACGACAGGGAAAGGCAGTACTGGTCGGGATCGATATCCCAGCGGGTGAGCGTGAGACCGCCGACCTGTACGTCTACCGGCTCCTCTTCAGTCTGAACCAAAGAGCACGAGAAGAGGGCCGGCGAGAAGAAGGCGCACGCGACAAGAGCGAGAGCCCACGCGACGAGCGTGTGCGCGATGCATGCGGGTGGCCGCAGGCGTGCCGCTTTCATCGGGAGCCTCCCACAATCGTACCAAGCACCCTGACGCGTTCATCCTGGGGATCGATTGCGCGAGATCGGTGGTATATCCGCCGTGCCTCGGCCGTTGCGCCTTCGCGGAGGTATTCGACGGCCTGGTCGATGAGGCCCGTCAGGCTCCACAGGGAGATCCGGGCAAACGCGTGGGGGCTGTGGAGGGCGATCTCCACCGTTTGCGTTTCGTACCCCCGTCGGAGCACCTGCAACACCCGATCGCCGTGGGGCAGGTTGTCGAGTCGAAAGCGCCCGGTATCATCTGAGATCCCGCTGAAACGTCCGGTTTCCACCCGAACGCCGGACACGGGAACTCCGTTCTCGTCGTACACCCGACCGGAGAGGATGGTGCGGTTCTCTGCCGTAACGGTTGTTGTCGTGCACCCGGGTGTGGTCAGGACACCTGAAACAAGCAGAATGACGACGACTCCGACGCCCGCCGGTGTGAGGGGGCCGACCTGTCTCAACCGACTCATCGCGCCGGTTCCAGCCGAAGCACTTCGGCATCCCACAGCCAGTTCATCCGCCCGCGGCTTTCAATTCGGACGTACCCGCTGCCCCCGGTCCGGAGACCGTTCGGTGCCGCAGACGCGTCGCCGGCATCGGTGGGGGGCGCGGCAGTGGCGAGGACCGTTTCGATAGCGGTTGTCCATTCCTCCCGGGGCAGCGACGGCTTCCGGAATCCGTCGGGTGAACTGTCGCCGCTGTCGCCATCAGCCACACCGAGCGCAGCGGTAACGGTCCATCCTTCTTCATCTCGGCGCGCGTCGTACCGTCTGGTCGCCGCGGTAAGCTCCAACTTGTACAGAAGCGGGGCAACGACCCTGGTTGGTACGTTCCACGTGACCGAGCGTTCGTGACCGTTGCCGCCGGGGCGGATGTGATCGGCGACGATATGTCCCCCGTACGGAAGATCTCGCCACCTGGCGGCGGACGGTACCGCCGACTCTACCGATATTGTGGACTCAACCTCCGCGTCATGTGGCTTCTCCGGCTTCGGCGGGAACACGCGGAGCCCCACCGCGATGAGCAGCAGCAGTGTTGCCGT
>JAQIBO010000461.1 GCA_027859055.1 Spirochaeta sp. | reverse complement strand
CGCCGAGGGTGATCGCGTTCTGGCGGTTGTCGGGGCGGGGCACGTACCGGGAATCATTCGCTGGCTGGAGCTGCAGGCCGCCGGCGACACCTCCATCGACAAGGCGGCGCTGGAGGTGATTCCGCCGCCGGGGCCGGTCAAAAAGTCGATACCCTACGTGGTACCGGCGGTGGTTGCCGGGTTGATCCTGTGGGGCTTTTTCCGCGGCGGCGTAGAAGGTGGTCTGCAGTCGCTGATGCGCTGGATTCTGGTCAACGGGACGCTCTCCGCCGCAGGCGCTCTGATTGCACTGGCACACCCGATCACCGTGATCGCCTCTTTTGCTGCGGCGCCGATCACTTCTATGAACCCGACCGTCGGCGTCGGTTTCGTGTCGGGCCTCCTTGAGGCGGTACTCCGCAAGCCGCGGGTCCGCGATTTCGAGAATCTGAATACGGATATCACCAGCGTGCGCGGGTTTTACCGCAACCGATTGACCCACATTCTGCTGGTCTTTTTCTTTTCCACGATCGGGAGTGCCGCGGGAACGTTTATCGCGTTGCCGCTTCTCTTCCCTGGGTGATCATCCCCGGGTTCACCCCGTCCGCGCCGCTCCGTTCTGTTTGCTCCCGAATACCGCGGTGATCGCCTCGTTGATCGTTCCGGTCTCGCGCCACATCCCCGGTGCGGCACGATCGGCGTCACCGGGACCCACCAGCGTTTCAAATCCCATCTCGCGGCCCGCCTTTTCCCGTTGCTGCCGGTGAGAGACGGGACGCACCTCCCCGGCCAGGGAAAGCTCGCCGGTAGCGAGAGTTGCCGCCGGCAGGGGCAGGCCCGTGCGGGCGGAGTACAGCGCCAGAGCCAGCGGCAGATCGATCGCCACGTCCTGAATTCGCATACCTCCCGCCACGTTAATGTAGAGGTCCTGGTCGGAAAACCGGAGGCCCACGTGTTTTTCCAGCACCGCCGCCACCCGACTGACGCGGCGATTGTCGATCCGGTCGGAAAAGGAGCGGGATATCGAACCTTTCGCGGGAACGGTGAGCGCCTGAATCTCTACCAGGAGCACCCGCGACCCTTCGTAGCACGGCGCGGCAACAACTCCCGCCGGCCGGATTCCCCGATCCGCCCCCAGAAACACACGCCCCGGGTCGCGCAGTTCGACCAGGCCATGCGACTCCATCGTGAAGATTCCCAGCTCCTCTATCGCGCCGAAGCGATTTTTGGTGGCCCGGAGAAAGCGCAGGTCGCTGCCGGAATGCTCAAAGAGCAGAACCGCATCGACCAGGTGCTCCACCACTTTGGGACCGGCGATCTGCCCCTCTTTGGTCACGTGGGCGACCATCAGAACCGTCGCGTTGGTGCGGTGCGCCCAGTCGGAGATCTGGTGGGTCAAAAGTTTGATCTGGTTGACGGTTCCCGGTACCGTGCCGGCGTCGGGAGATACCATCGTCTGAATGCTGTCGATGATCACCACCCGCGGTCGGACCAGCTCCAGCTCGTCGAGGAGCAGATCGACGTCGGTGGTACACAACAGTGCGACCGCGGCGTTGTCAACGTTGAGGCGTTCCGCGCGCCGCCGGATCTGGGCGGCGTTTTCCTCCCCGCTGACGTACAGGACGGCGGCGGTCGCCGGAGATGCCGGCTCGTCGGTGGTGTTCATGCCGGCAGTGCGCACCGTGGCGGCCATCTGTAGCATCAGTGTCGATTTTCCGATTCCCGGCTCACCACCGATCAAGATCGTGGTACCAAGGACCAGCCCGCCGCCGAGCGCCCGGTCCAGCTCGCTGAGACCGGTGGTGACCCGGGCGGTGTGCTCCGCGGGAATCTGTGTGAGCAGGCGGCTGTGAGTTCCGTCCCCGCTGATGCCGGACCGATCCGCCGTACGCCCGCCGCGGGCGCCGCCCCCGGAGCCACCGCTTTCGGAGCGTGCCTCCCGTTCCACGAGGGTGTTCCACTCGTCGCAGGCGGGGCACTGGCCCAGCCATTTCGGTTCCTGATGCCCACAGGCGGTACACTGAAAAAATCGTTTTCGTTTTGCCATCTCCCGCAGAGTCTAACGACCACGCCGGGTCGCGTCGAGTTTACTTGACGCGCTCAAGCGGGGCGCCTAGAGTACGGTCCATGCATGACTGGCATACGGACACGGACGATCTCGGCGACCGGTTGGGTGATGTTGTCGCCACGATCGGAGACGGGCTGAAACGGCTGTTATCACGCCGCGACTTAAGTGATGCGGAGCTGGTCTCCCAGTACCGGCAAACGTTTTCCCGTCGCATGGAGAAGGAACGCGCACGGCTTGCCGGGCATACCACCTCGTTTCTCGGGGGAAACGCGATTATCACCGGTCTATGGGCGATAACCGGTGCCGGCTTTCCGTGGTTTCTCTTTCCGTTGTTTGGATGGGGTATCGGGTACGTCTCCCACCGCGCCGCCGTACAGGCGCGCGAACAGGAGTACGCCGAGGTGATGTCCGTGGAGGCGCCCACCCGGCGCCAGTTACGGCTGCACCGGGACCTGTGGAAAGTGCGGCGCTCGTGGCGGGGGCATCTTGCGAGCAACGGGATGACGATCGCCCTGCTTGTCATGATAAACACGATCACCTGGGGCGGGTTTCCCTGGGCGGCTATTCCCGGTGCGTTTATCACCCTCGGTATCGTCTCTCATCGCACGCGTGCCCGCCTGCGGGAACAGTCGCTCCTGGACGAGCTGAGTGACGCGGGATGGACGGGCAGTATCGGCGGTGGCACCTCCGGACCGGACGGAGCCGAGCAGGACCTGATACAGCGCGCCAAAGCGCTCCGCACGGAGATTCTCGCAATTGCAAAGACGGTGCCTGACCTTGAAAACACCCTGGGCAGCGATTTCTCGGATGTGCTTGATCGGTACGTTTCCCAGATCGGGGCGTTGGTGAAAACGCAGCGGGAGGTATCGCAACTTGCCGCTTCAATTCCGGTGCAGCAAATGGAGACGCAGCGCGCGGAGATTCAAGAGAAGATCGCATCGGTGTCAAACGAACGGCTGCGCCGGGAATACCAGACAACGCTGGAACAGATAGAGCGCCAGTTGACATCCGCGGAGGAACTTCAGTCGGAGCGAGAGATCCTCCGCGTGCGCATTGACAACGGACTTCAGGCGCTGCACCAGTTGAAAATCGATGTGACCAGGGCGCGAACCGACCGGTTTACCGAGGCGGAGCACACCCTTGCGGATGTGCGCAGCCGCAGCGCGGAGTTGTCACGGTATCTCGACGATCTGCGGACCGCCTGGGACGAGATCTCCTGAGCTCCTTCTGAGCTATTGCGCCGCTCCAGCGCGGGCGCGGTCAAACGCCGCCTGATCGGTTGCAAAGTTGCGCGCCGCCTCGCCGACCCGGACGATTTCCACCCGTCGGATGCGGTCACCCTGCCTGATCGCGTCTACCACCTCCTGGCCGGAGACTACTTCGCCGAATACGGTGTGACGGCCGTCAAGCCAGGGAGTTGCGACATGCGTAATAAAGAACTGACTTCCGTTGGTACCCGGTCCCGCGTTTGCCATGGAAAGGATACCCGGTCCGCTGTGGCGCAGATCAGGATGAAATTCGTCGGGAAAGCGATACCCGGGGCCGCCGCGGCCGGTACCCTGCGGGTCGCCACCCTGAATCATGAAATCATCGATAACCCGATGAAAAGTGACGCCGTCGTAAAAGCGGACGCCATCGCCACGGTTGTGGGAGATCGTTCCCTCGGCCAGACCGACAAAGTTGATAACGGTCATCGGCGTTCGCTGGTAGTGGAGCTGGACCACAATCGTGTTCTCTCCTCCGGCGGTTGACCGGGACGTCTCCAGGCGTGCGTATACGCCCGGGTCAAGATCGGTGCCGCTCTGGGCGGCGATGCCGAGATTCAGAAACACGACCAGGATTATCGCAATTACGGTGCGCAGATTACGTGCACGGAAACGGTTGTGACGTTGCATTATTGTCTCCCTGGAATGCTGCGAATACGGACAACACCGTCGATCTCCCGCAGGCGATCGATTACCGGTTCCGGTACGGTGCTGTCCACATCGATGATATTGTACGCCAGTTCCCCTTCGTGACGGTTGAGCAACTCGGCGATATTGATTCCCTCCGCGGCCAGAACGGTCGTTACCTGTCCGACCATATTGGGAACGTTGTGATTGGTGATCAACAGGCGCGGGCCGCCGCGAAACGGCACGTCGCATTCGGGAAAATTGACGGCGTTATGAATAACCCCGGATTCAAGGTAGTTCGCCAGCTGCCGCGCCGCCATAATCGCAGAATTGGTTTCCGCTTCCGGGGTGGACGCACCAAGATGCGGAATCGCGAGCACCCCGGGTACCCCGATCAGTTTTTCATCGGGAAAGTCGGTGACGTATCTGCGTACTGTGCCCGCCTCGATCGCCGCAACGACGGCAGCGCTGTCCACCAGGCCGCCACGGGCAAAGTTCAAAATACGAATTCCCGGCTTTGCCCGCGCAAGGGTGGCGGCGTTAATCATGCCTTCCGTGCTGGCGTTGAGTGGCGCATGGACGGTGAGATAGTCTACCTCGCTTATCAGGTGCTCAAGTGTGTCGGCGCGTCCGACCGATTGGGACAGTCCCCACGCGTGATCCACCGAAAGAAACGGATCATAACCGGTGACCTTCATACCCAGCGCCTCACCGGCGTTGGCTACCATAACGCCGATCGCCCCAAGCCCGACGACGCCCAGTCGCTTTCCCGCGATCTCCGGGCCGGCAAATTCACTTTTTGCAGACTCGACTTCCTTGGATACGTCCGCACGGTCCTCGTCGAGTGCCTGGACCCAGTTGCACGCCTCAATGATCTTCCTGCTTGAAAGCATGAGTCCGGCGATCACCAGTTCCTTCACGCTGTTGGCGTTGGATCCGGGTGTGTTGAAAACGACTATGCCGTTGGCGGTACAGCGCTCTACGGGGATGTTGTTGACCCCGGCACCGGCGCGGGCAAACGCGATGAGAGCGGGTGGCAACTCGATCTCGTGCAGTTTTGCGCTGCGGACGATAATACCGTCGGGGTGTTCGATATCCGGGCCCACCTCGTGACCCCGGTTCTGCAGCAGTTCGAGCCCTTCGGGAGCTATCTTGTTGTACGTACGAATTTTCGCCATGATGAAACAAGGCTACACCGGTTTTCCCGCCCGTTTCAACGGACCGCCGGATCAGCTATACTGAGCGGCTATGCAGCTTTCACAATTCGGACGCACGTTTGCCGGACCGAGCGGCATCATGGACCTCATGGACGACATGGGGCGCGCCCTCGCCGGATCAGAAAAGAAGTACATGCTCGGGGGTGGAAACCCGGCAAAAATCCCTGCGGTAGAACAGGTATGGCGGCGCCGTATCACGGAACTGATGGACACCGAGGGCGGAATCGAGGGGATGCTGGGTAACTACGATACCCCTCAGGGACAGCCCGCATTTGCCGAGGCACTGAGTGCCCTCCTTCGTCGGGAGTACGGTTGGGAGATCGGGCCGGAACACGTGGCGGTCACCAACGGCAGCCAGACGGCGTTTTTCCTCCTGCTCAATATGTTCAGTGGACCGCAACAGATCCTGTTTCCCCTGTTGCCGGAATATATCGGCTACGCCGACCAGGGGCTGGATCCCGACACATTCGTGGCGTGCCACCCGGTAATCGAGCGTATCGACGAGCACACCCACAAGTATCACGTCGACTTTGACGCGGTGACCGCGGTGCTGCGGTCCGCCGCAGCGGGGGAACGCCCGCCGGTCGGGGCAATTTGTGTGTCCCGTCCGACCAATCCGTCCGGCAATGTCCTGACCGACGAGGAGGTGAACCGTCTTGACGAGCTTGCCCGCACGCACGACGTGCCCCTCATCATCGACAACGCCTACGGAATACCATTTCCCCATATCGTATTTGACGACGTAATCCCCGGAACGGCGGAACCGATCTGGAACCCCAACATAATTCTCGGCATGAGCCTTTCCAAAATCGGTCTCCCCGGCACGCGCACCGGTATTACGATCGCCGCCCCGGAGATCGTGACCGCGTTAAGCCGCGCCAATGCCGTTCTCAGCCTGGCTAATTCTACGGCGGGCCAGATAATCACCGAACCGCTGATCCGCGACGGTTCCATACTGACCCTCGCCCGGGAGACTATTCGCCCGTTTTATCGCCAACGCGCCGAGGACGCGAAAGCGGCGTTGCGGAACGCGTTTGGTGACGATATTCCCTATTCGGTCCACCGTCTGGAGGGGTCCATTTTTCTGTGGTTGTGGCTCCCTGATCTTCCGATTACGTCGCGGGAATTGTATGAGCGTCTCAAGCAGCGTAACGTCATTGTGGTGCCCGGGGAGTACTTTTTCTTCGGTTCACCGGACATTTCGTCGTGGGATCATTCCCGTCAGTGTGTTCGGATAAACTACGGTCAGGATTCCGCCGATGTTCGTACAGGGATGGGCATTATTGCGGAAGAAGTGCGGCGGACTCGCCATGCATCGATTCGGTAATTCACCGGGACAGACCGCTTTTTACGGAGGGACATGTGGCGCTTCGGCGTGAACGAAATACGTGGGGGGTGGCGCAGTTTGTTCTGGCCGCAGTTCTCGCAGTTGTGGTCTTGCGTCTCTGGTACGAACTGAACGGCGCCGGGGACGGAGCCGGCGATGCTGTCCTGGGCAATCGCGGGTTCATGTTTGCAGGGTTTGCTGCGGCGTTGGCCGCCGGCTGGTTCGGACACTCATCGTACCCGCGGGTGTACAACTTCAAAATCTATGTGCTGAGCGTCGGGGTGGCAGTGGTCAGTCTGGCGGCGGTTCTTCTCATTTTTCTGGGGCCCCGTGTTATCGGCAGCCCGGTTGTGATTTTCTATCCCGCAACGGTCCTCGTGTCGTATCTGTGTCTGTTGTTCGTGTTTGTAGTAACGGTTATCGCGCCGGAGTATCTTGGGTATCACGTCACGCGGAAGCTGACATTGGTGATCGTGGGTATAATTCTCGGCTGGTACGCCCTTGGCCTCGGTATTCCCGTCCTGCGTCGATTCCTTGCGTTTCAACTCACCAACGTCGGTGACGCTGAGTCGACGGCGTTCTGGGCGCTGAGCAGTGCCGCCGCGGTGGTCCTGTTCTTGTCGCTGTTTACCGAGGCGCACAGTACCGGAATCGGTGGTATTCACGCCGGCGGGGTGCTGCTGCTGTCTGTCGGATGGTTGGCGCCGGGGTCGGACATTCTCCTCCACGCGATCGTGATAACGGCGCTGCCGGTGCTGGTCGCGGTGGGCACCCTGATCCATTGGTTGCGCCGCCTGGAGAACCGCGCGTCCTACGACCCGTTACTGCGGATTTATAACCGGGGGTGGTTTGATCGCGTCCTGGACGACCAGAGCCGCCTCGATACGCGTCCGCCGTTTTCCATCGCCCTGATCGATCTTGATCACTTCAAGGCGATAAACGACACCCACGGTCACGATGCGGGAGATACGGTCTTGCGTGAGGTGGCCCAGCGGGTGCGCGGTGCCGTATTGCCCCATGGTACGGTGGCACGCTTTGGCGGTGAGGAGTTGGCGGTGTTTTTACCTCAGCACGATGAAACGATGGCCAGAGATCTGCTTGAAGCTGCGCGGCGCGCGCTCGCCGAGCGACCGGTAACCTACAAGAACACGCCGATCGCCGTTACCGGCAGTTTCGGATACGCCGTTCGAAGTGAGCGCGGGCAGCCGCTGTCGATCGTCCTTCAGGCGGCTGATCGCGCGTTGTACGCGGCAAAAGACGCCGGGCGCAACCAGGTGAAGTCCGCGCGGCTTCATCGGCGCACCGAATCAGCTTCGTAACGTTTCAATATAGTCCGCCGGTACTCCGCAGCTGCCCCCGAAACTTTCGGCGTAACACGCCGTCTCCAGGGTGCGACGAAACGAGGCGCAGGCGTGGACCAGCTCATCTTCCGTTTCACCGACCACGACCGCACCGGCGTTCTGGATCACAACCACCCGGGGCGCTCCGTACTCGTCGTGATAGTAGTCGTGGATTGCGTGCAGGACGTCGGCAAGGAGTGCCTGCGGAGATGTGAGATTGCCGTGGCGCGGCACAAAGCACAGCGCGCTGCCGAGATCACCAAGCTGATCGGCCATCAGCGTTCTCCGAATCGGCTCAAACGCCTCCGCAGACCCTGCACGGCGCAAAATCTCCGGATTGACGCAGGCGGTCGTTTCGGGAGCGTTGAGAGCAGCTCCATGGGCGGCCCGGGTGTCCGCGAGGGCGCGCCGAACCGCCTCGTTCAGTTTCTCGA
>JAQIBO010000431.1 GCA_027859055.1 Spirochaeta sp. | reverse complement strand
CCATGTGTCCGACGATCGCCTCGAGGATCATCGACCGCAGGGTGACGCGCCGGGTGAGATCACCCGGGTGCAGCTGCGTGAGGTACCGTTCGACGATCGGCTTGGCCAGGTCGGCGCTGTAGTTTTCGTGGTCCTGCCGGGTGAGGGACATACCGATGTCGTGGAGCAGCCCGGCGGTGAAAAGTACGAAGACGCTGTCCTCAAAGGTACCGATCTCCTCCTCCTCCAGGCTCATCGCGATGCCCGCCTCCTGCAGGAGGTTGGCGAACAGGAGCGCGTTAATGACGACTTTGCGCATATGCACCGGGCCGTGGTCGTTATAGCCGAGGCGCTTGATGCTGACCACGTTGGCGTAGTCCTGCAGCGCTTTGATCTCCTCGTCGTGAAGCATCGTCTCGGCTATCTCGGTGAGAGCCGGGGGAAGCAGTTTCATCAGCCGTTTGTCCATGCTGATCTCTTTGGGTGATTTCGGTATCTTCATTACAAATACCATACACCCGTGGTGCCTCCGGCGCCTACAGGATGGTGTATACTACCGCGCATGGACAGGACAGTCATTGAGCAGGTGATGGTCGGCCGGCGGGCACCGCTGACCCCCGACGGAGAAGAGAGCGCGATACGGAAAGCGCCGGTGGACGGACCGGTCGCGGCCACGGCGGCGGGGCTGGCCGGGGACGAGCACGCCTCCCACGGCCACGGCGGACCGGACAAGGTGATTCTGCACTGCGCGGCGGAGCATTACGATACGTATCGCCGGCACTACGCGGGCTTTCTCGCCGATCTTGCCGGACCGCGTCGCGGCTTTGGCGAGAATGTGACGACCCGGGGCATGACCGAGGAGGATGTGTGTCTCGGCGACCGCTACCGAATTGGCACGGAAGCCGACGGGGTTGTCGGCGAGGTGACCGGGTTTCGTCAGCCGTGCTGGAAGCTGGGCTACAACAGCGGCGTGAAAGAGATTCCGAAGGTAATGCAGGACGAGGGCAGCGCCGGGTGGTACTACCGGGTGATTGCGCCGGGGCGGATCGCCGCCGGCGATGTGTTTACGCTGCTGGAACGGCCCTACCCGCAGTGGACGATCGGCCGGCTGACCCGCGCCTTTTACGGCACCCCTCTGGACCGGGAGTTTCTCCATGAGGTGCGTGCGATTCCGGTGCTGGGCGAAGAACTGCAGCGGGTGATCGATGCGCGGCTGGAGACCGGACGTGTTGAACCCTGGGAGAGCCGGCTGTACGGGGCGTAAAGATCCGGTGTGGGGCGTGGCAGGTGGGTACCGTGCTCCGCAGAACGGCAGTTCGTTTGACCGTTTCCGGTCCGCTTTTCTGCGGTGGCCACTTTTGTTCCCCGGTGCTCCTCCGATACTATTACTATGGTGATGAAACGTTCCGCTGCCAATTCTGTTTCCATTTCCGCTGATCTTCGCGGGCCGTTGCGCGACCGCAGTATTGCCGTCGGGTCCGGGAAGGGTGGTGTGGGGAAGTCGACGACCGCGCTCAATATTGCGCTGCTCCTTGCGCGGCAGGGGAAGCGGGTGGGGCTGCTGGATCTGGATCCGCTTTCCAATCTCACGGTGATTCTCGATATTCCCGAGGGTGACGTGGCGGCGGTGCAGTCGCGGCCGGACCAGGCGGGGAGTCTGGCGAAGTTTGCCCTGCGTTACAGCGATACGCTTGATATCGTGTTTCCCGCCGGAAGTGGCGGGGAGGATGAGAGTCGGCGGAAGTTTGTGCTGTTCGCCCGTTTTGCGCGCCAGCTGGTGGAGCGCTATGACGTGATGGTCTGGGATATGCCGGCGGGGATCAGTGCGGATGAGAATCTGGATTTTCTGCCGTATGTCGGCAGTCTGCTGCTGGTGACCAACGCGGAGCCGACGGCGCACGTGTCTGCCGGGGGATATGTGCGCAGTGTGCTGGAGATTCGGCCGGATGTGCCGGTGCACGTGTGGCACAACCGCTATCAGCCCGCCGGGGAGAGCGGGTTTGATCCGCGGGCGGTGGTGGACAACTACAACCGGTATGTAGACGGCGAGCTGGTGATTACGCCGGAGGAGGCGAAGCGGCTGCGGGATGTGGCGTTTGTTCCGCCGGACCCATCGCTGAATCTGCTGCAGACGGAGCTGGACGCCACGGTGACGGTATACAGTAAGCTGCGGGAGACGCTGGGGCTGGTGCTGGACCAGTTTGTCCGGGGCCAGGTGGCCGCGCTGAAGGCGGGGGCCAAGAGTCGGGATCTGGTGACCTACTACCTGACGCGGCATCCGGAGATCGACGACGCTCAGGCGTATGTGTCCGGTCTGGACGATTTTCTCGCCGGGGTGTTGCATCTGGGGAACCAGGAGCGGATTCGGGAGTTGCGCGCGCGGCTGGACCGCGACGGCGGGTGCGCGGTGCTTTCGGCGGGACAGGAGCAGGAGCTGCGGGCGATCGTGGAGGGGTGCCGAACGGATGAGCTGTACCGCGAGCTGGTGCGGGTCCTGGGGGTGCTGGACGAGGCGCTGGAGGCGATCGCGGGGAGCAGTCGCGGGTTTATGCAGGGGAGTACCCTGGACCATGGCCGGATCGTGCGCAGCGCGGTGCCGCGGGTACTGCGGCTGATCGCTGCGGAGTTTGCGGCGGGTAGCGGCGGCGGGGCGGGAGCAGCTGGTCCCGGCGGCGGGCGCCTGAACGGATTTGCCCGCAACGCGGCGGCAACGGCGCTTTTTCTGATCGCCGCGGACAAGGAGTTTGAGGACGCGGAAACGCA
>JAQIBO010000412.1 GCA_027859055.1 Spirochaeta sp. | reverse complement strand
GCCGGAGATAGCTCTCCACCCGGTCGCGCTGCTTTGCCTCGTCCGGACCGGAGGGCAGGTACGGCTGGACCAGCCCCTCAACCTCGTCCACTGAGACCACCACCCGCGCCTCACCACTCGCCGCGTCGTGCTCGGCAACGCGCCGGCGCAGCAGCGCAAGCACCAGCGACACCGGATAGGAGAGGGGGCGCCGGTGGATCAGCCGCGGAATCCCCTCGTCGTCGGTCTCGTCGGAATCCCGCTGGCGGAGAAACGCGTACCCGTCCTCCTCGGCGATCACCAGATCCAGACCCAGGACCGCAACGTGATCCCGGACGTGAGACTCCCACCGCAGGAGCGACGCCCACCGCGCCTCGTGGTCGCCCCGGTCGATCACCCCTTTGAGCAGGGACACCAGCACAACGGAAAGTTCACCGTTTTCACTCATGATCCACCCCCGCCGCCCGCGCGGCGAAACACCACCACCGGTACCCGGGCGCGGCGCGTCACCCCCGCGCGGTCGGTCCACACGATCCGGTCACGACGCTCATCGTCGATCACCGCGGCGGAGCCCTCACTCGCAACGGTCAGATACCCCACCAACTCGGCAAGCCCGTCGCGCAACGGATGGCGACCTATCACCGTGGCAAGCGCCACCTGATCCCGCTCGCCGAGCAACGCGTCGATCTGCCGCCGAAGGCGCGCCGTATCCACATACACCTGATCAAAAAGCACTGAGAGATCCAGCTCAAGATCCTCACCGCCGTCGAGATCGAGGGCAAGCTCCTCATCCTCAACGGGGGAGGCCAGCGGCCGCTCCAGGGGCAACGTAATATCGGCGGCCATCCCGTCAATCTCCATGACGTTCCCCTTGGGGACGTCGTCGGCAAGGACCAGCCCGTGGCGCCCGATCGTGTTGAGAATCTCGATAATGCGGCGGTTTTCCAGGTACGCCTGGTCGTCAAGAAAGCGGCGAAGCTGCTGGGAGAGCCGCGCGACGGTGCGCTGCGTCTGCTCGCCGGCGGTGATCCAGTCGTAATGGACCCGCCGAAGCCGGTCGTCCCGGATATCCTCGTCGGCCCGGTCCAGGGCGTCGATCGCAAAGGTCCGGTCAAGCAACTGCGACAATCGCTCCTGACTCTCGGAGGTCATCAGAAAATCCCAGAACGCCCGGAAGCTGCGCCCCTCGTCGGAGTCGGCGATCACGTCCCGTTCGCCGAACACCTCCCGGAGCAACGTCGCCTTGTCGCCCTCCCACCCGGCGATCCGGGTACGCACATCGCGGTCCAGCTCACGAAACCGGTGCTCCACCGCGCGAAAATCGGCCAACAGCTCCCGCGCCAGCCGGGCAAACTGCAAAAAGCGCTCCCGAAGGGAGCGGTCATCCAGCACCGGAATATCGCCTGCCCGGATCGCCGCGATCTGCCGGTCAATCTCCCCTCGCTGCTCCTCAAGACGCCGGATCCGCTCGTCGGCATCCTCCTCCACACCTTCCACGATCTGTTCCAGCAGGTGCACCGCGGTGAGAAGCCGGCTCTCGGTCCCGATAAAACCGCGCTCAAAGAGGGAATCCAGCCACCCCAGAGCGCGCTCCGCCGCAGGTGACAGATCAAAGTGCGCCTCATCCTCGCCGGGGGGATAGAACTTCCGCAGCCACCCCTTGTCGTCCTGGGCCCACTCGGTCAGGTACTCTCCCGGGCTTCGCGGCACCGCGTCGGCCCCCTCCAGCGCCTGGACATCAAAGAGCACATCCTCGAGGAGCACCACCAATTCCGACTCGGACCACGTCCGCCGCGTCCCCTCGCGGAACGCCCTGTCGAGAAACGACGCGATCACCGGTGCCCGGTCCGCGGTCAACAATCGCCATGCCGGATCCGTCCGCCGCAGCCGGACGAGATCATCGTAGGGAAGTGCCATTACAGCTGTGGATACTATCGGAGATTTGCCACGCGGTCACGCGGTGGATGGAGGAATCGGAAAATCGAACTAACGAAGGCGCGTACCCACCGGAACGCGCCGACACGGAACGCGTGAGCGGACGCGACACTCCAGGGAACCGGTTCAGCGCCGCCTGGCTCCCGGGGCAGGGCCACCACGTGGGCCGCTACCGGTTACCGGCCGCGATACACCTCACGCCGGTGAGCGATGCGGACCACAAGGACCACGAGCTCTTCATCCCGAATTTCGTACACGACACGGTAGGCGCCGACCCGAACACGACGGAGACCGGAGAACTCTCCCTTAAGGACACTTCCCGCAGCAGGATTCTCGGCGAGTTCGTCGATCCGCGTTATGATTCGCTGTCGATCAGGACGATCGATGCGTGCCAGCGCCTTCTTTGCGCTATTCTTAATCCTGATCGAGTAATTCACGCCGCACCGACTTCCAGTCCAGAACAGGATCAGCCGGGTCTCGGAGCACAGAGACTGCCGCACGAAGATCCTCGTAGTCGTCGAGGTAGTATTCGACGGCCTGCCGGATTACGTCGGCCCGGGATCGGCGCAGACTGGAGGCCGCCGCGTCGAGCTCCGCCAACAGATTGTCAGGTATTCGGGCGGTGATCTGACTCATGACTTCTCCTGACATCAGTGTAATGTCAACACGGTGCAAGGTAAAGGATCGCGCTGGTACGGCGGATCTGAGTTCTGATAACCCGCGTGATGCGTTCGATTTCCGGGTTGTCTCCCGGCAATACCTGTCGCAGGCCAACCACGTCAATCGGTGAGGCGCCGCGCAGCCCGCTCCATGCCGTCGAAGATCGACTCGGCGATCTCCCCGGGAAAGTCCGGCGGAAGCGCGTCGCACACCGCCATCGCCATCTTCAGTTTCTGAAGGGGCAGACGATCAACACCGCCCCCCGCCAGGGAAATTCGAAAATCCTCGCGGTCGAATCCGGGAAAACGGAGCCCTCCGGCGACTTCAAGATGTCTCGCGATCTCCGCCAACAGATCAAACGCCCCGGCTGACGGCGCATGAAAGCGATCCTGCAGCCTTTTTCCGCACCGACCGCGTGCCGACGCGTGCACCGTTCATATACACAGCGAGAGAATCCACGGCCCCCTCTCTTACCACCCGTCCTGTTCCGGGGGAGGCGGCGCCGACTTGTCGCGCAGGACGATCTCAACACCGAGAGACGCGCACACCCCAAGCAGCCGTTCAAAACTTGCGCGGTGAGGAGCGGCCGGATCAACTCTCACCGCCGGCAAACCAATCCTCCAGATACAGTCCCGGAATTGCAGAGAAGTCGGCGGTGTTTCGGGTGACCAGAAGAAGGTTGTTGGTCCGGGCAATGGACGCAATCATGCCGTCGGCAAAACTCAGCGGAGTTCCCCCGCGCTCTGCGTCAGCCCGCATTTCCGCATGCATCGCCGCTGCAGAATCGTCATATGGGATAACAGGAAAAGAAGCGGCAGCTACATCATACAGGTAGGTGCGGATACGGCGTTTTCGGTAGCCATCGGGAAGGCGCGACATACCGAAGAGCAGTTCGTGCCACACCACTGCGGCAATCACCGTCAACCCGTCGTACTCGCGCATACGTTCCATTACTCGGACATCGGGCGATGGCCGTATCGCCTCGGATACTACGTTGGTATCAAGAAGGTATACAGGCCTCAAAACTCCACACTCCGCCCGGAATCCCTCGACCGCAGATTGGCAAACGGGTCGGTACCGTCTTCTTCAGTTTCGGAAGCTGGCCATTCCTGCAGGAATCTGTCATACAACCGGGTGAACGTCCGTTGCTCCCGTGCCAGCCGGTCATAGGAAGCAGAGCCCAGGACGACGGCAACCGGTTTACCATGCCGGGTCAACTCCACGGGAGAGCCCGATTCAGCTTCGCGAACCAGCGCGGACAGGCGGTTCTTCACGTCAAAAAGGGGTAACCGTCGCATGACCATCAACCTCTACATGAAGGATACCACAGATATGGCTATTCAACAAGAAATATGGCCAGAAAACTCGCGACGTTGTTTGACGTGGCGGTCGAGAAGTTCCTGTAATGCGGCCGGTTCGGCGTCGTAGGTGACGTCCTTGAACTGCGTTCGGCCTTTCCCCTTCCCGCCGATCTCCACCACCGGCTGCACCAGGAGTACGATTTTCCAGGTACGACTGCCATACCTTTGATCCGTATCTCCGGGTCAGTGGAGGGATATCGTGACTGTTCAACCCGGGATGGCGCGGGTTGGCTTCCAGAAGTGCCATCGCCTTACCCCATTTCGCGAATAGTTGCTGTTCGTTCCTGGATAAAATACCTTGACGCGCTTTGTCTGTAAGATCATCCCAGAGCCGTTGTACATCAGGAAGACCAAGACGAATTCTGAACACTTACCACATCAATCCCGGAATCGTGACAGATCAAGAGGTTCGCCTGCCGTACCCGCATTCAGTCTGTTGATCGATCGATCCATCATCTCAACTGTCCGCGCTGAAACGTCGATCAGTTCCTGGGGAAGTAATTCGATTCGGCCGTCGGCGTATTCCCGAACATGGTAGTTTCTGTATTGTGTGCCGCGAAGGGTGACTCTTTTCTTCATGTCAACACGTGCGTCGTACTCTCTTACCGTGGTCATCTTTGCCTCCCTGGTGGGATATCCCACTTGTATTCAGATCATAACATCCGAACCAAGAAATCGGCAAGTCGGCGGCCACCGTCGATCTGACCAACGGGTATGTCAACACAGACCGGTGTTCGGTCAATTCCGGGCCGGAGAGCGCCACCGGCGCGCGCACAGTGTCTTGTGACATTCAATGGGAGTCATTGGGAGTCATTGGGATTCAATGGGAGTCGGAAGACCAAACTGTCGCGGAAATAAGGCGCGTACCCACACAAGGCGCGTACCCACTGGAACGCGCCGACATGGAACGCGCTGACATGGAACGCGCCGACAGCAGACGATCCAGTCACGCATCGGGTTCGGCGTCGTAGGCGACGTCCCTGAACTGCGTTCGGCCTTTCCCCTTCCCGCCGATCTCCACCACCGTCTGGGCGCCGTCGCAGGAGAGGATGTAAGGAGCGGGCGCGATGGTACCGCTGATTATCAACCATATGGGCCGTGGGCAACATTCAGGTGTCAGACTGATACTCCCGGATACCACTCTTCTGCACGATCCAGAGTTTCCCGGTCAAGTCGTGATCCCTCGTTGACAACGGTGTCGACATCATGGCCGAGCTTGCGGAAAATCTCCACGCCTCGATTCCCGAGGTTTTCGTCAAGCTTGAAGCGCATACCTTTCCCTACGCGCCGTGCGGCAGATCAACAAAGCGTTCGCGTGACATCTCCGATCCATACGCGATGCACGCGCGCAAATCCAGCTCTGACAGCCCTGGATAGTTTGCCAGGATTTCGTCATGACTCATTCCCGCCGCAAGCATATCCAGAATAAGAGAGACCCAAATACGGTGGCCCCTGATGCAAGGCTTTCCGAAACAGATGTTCGGATTGACAGAGATTCGTTGCAAGAGTTCGTGCTTGGTTTCGCCCATTGTCGTCGTCCCCTTACACTCATGGTAACATCTTTCGTGGTCCGTCGACATATGAAAAGGCTGTAAGCCCTGCGGGCCGTATCAACTTGCACCACCAGGTAAAGGATGTCACAGACTGGTGTTCGGTCAATTATCAGCTGGAGGGCGGCGCTGGAGAGCGTCACTGGCGCGCGCACAGTGTCTCGTGACATTCATTGGGATTCATTGGGATTCAGCGAAAGAACGAACTGCGTGAGGCGCGTACCCACACAAGGCACGTACCCACTGGAACGCGCCGACATGGAACGCGCCGACAGCAGACGATCCAGTCACGCATCGGGTTCGGCGTCCTCCGCCTCGCAGTGCTACGCAAACCCCACAAGAAACAACGGCAGCCGTTGTCCGGGCAGCGGGGAGCGGGTGCCGGCGTCGGCGTCGGCGTCGGCGTCATAGAGTACGATTTTTCGGTCGTAGGTGACGTCCTTGAACTGCGTTCGGCCTTTCCCCTTCCCGCCAATCTCCACTACCGTCTGCTCACCGTCGCAGGAGAGGATGTAATCCGGGGTTTTGGCGCCGCGGGTTGATTTGAGATAGTCGATCTCGACACCGTGATGCCGCATCGCGAGGACGAAAAACTCCTCCCGGAGGGCACCGATCGCCTGGCCGTACTCCTGATACAAGAGGCGATACGGTAACTGCAGCAGCACCTTCGGTTCCTTGAGGACGTTTGACCCGCGCGGCATGATGCGGTGAACCACAAAACTGTCTTCAAGCCACGTAAGGTACTGCTCCGACTTGTACTTTGTGATGCCCACGTTCTTCGCCACCGAGGAATAGTTGATACCGTCCACACCGGATCGCCCGATAAAGCGCACCACCTTTCGCAGGAGCTCTATCTCGTCCATCGAGATATCGGGGTGAACCGACGGGATATCCCCGGTGATCACCTTCTGAAGGATCGATGCAAACAGCTCTCGCCCGGCTCCGGGTTCCAGGGTAAAGGGGTACAACCCGCCGCCGAGGTAATCGGCGAAGCGCCCGCCCAGCCGGAGATACTCCACGGGAACCGGCCGGCCACACACCTGCGCGAGCAGGAGCGGTTCCATCACCGGGTGACCGGCGAACCACAGATACTCCCGATACGAGAACGGTTGCAAGGGTACAGTAACAACGCGGCGCGCGAGGTCCCACGCAGACGCGGTGAGGGCCAACGCAACGGAGCTGGTACAGACCAGGTGAACCGGCAAGAAGTCGTATATCTGTTTGAGATGGCCGGCGAAGTCCCGGACAAAATGGATCTCGTCGATGAAAAACTGCTTTACCCCGTAGGATTCGGAGAGGGTCTGAACGAGGGAGAAGAGATCGGTATCCCGCTCCAGGCTGTCGGCGGACAGATAGAGCGCAGCGTCGGAGTCGGTTCGGAGTTGCCGCAACAGAACCGTCTTTCCGCTGCCCCGCGGCCCGACCAGCGCGACAAACGGGCGCCCCGGCATTGCACGCAGCGTGTCCCACACAAACCGGCGCTTCTCGAGAGACGCAACGGTGCGAACGGCAAGGCGATCGAGTTCGAAGAGGGAATCGATGTCCATAGCGCCTTGATTGTACCACAAAGTATCATTTCGTCAAATGATTGAACGATTTGACATACATTTCGTCGAACCGTTGGACAGATGCAGACGGAAGTTACGCCAACTCTTGAAGTGCACTCGATTCCTTGGCATGTTCGATCGCCATGATTTGTCCGTCCGGTCGGACTGGCGCGTGATCGCGGGTCGGGCAAGGGCGCCTCAGTGCGGATGACAGAAATCAGCCAATTCGGCGTGTGAAATCGTGTCTTCTGATTGCCGCTCAGCAACAACGGCCAAATCATCAAGATCTTTCAACAGCTCCACGCTACCCGCCACCGCCGATCTCACGCAGCGCGGTAAAGACGCGCGTCCCGTCGATCACCGTTACCCCGGGGACGTTGAGATCGATCCCCGGTTCGATCTCCGGGACAAAGAGCAGAAACTCCCGTTGTGCGTCGCTGGAACCGATCCCCGCCGGAACGTTCTTGGACAACACGGCACGAATCATCTTTTCCAGATCGGCAGTACCGGCGGGGCGGGCAAGACTCTTGCATTCGCCGAACACCACAATCTCTTCATCGATCGACGTGGACACCACATCCCACTCGCTGTTGTTTCCCTGCCAGAATCGGCGGGCGGGCGTCCATTCGCAACCGAAGAGGCGCAGATGCGGCATCGCCATCCGGCACAGATCTTCCCACGATTCACCGCGAAGCCCCGACCACACCGAATCGAGAATCTGCAGCCGCGTCGACGATACGCCGGTGTGGAGCGCCCCGCGGTGCGGCGCCACGGCACGGAACCACAGCCGCAAGAACGGGTCGGCGAGGGGATAGCGCGCTTTCTTTCCCTTCTTCTCGTTTTCGCCAAACGGGACGTCCCGGGTGACGTACCCGAGATCCTGGAGCCTGCTCAATCCTCGGGACAGAGAGGTGGCAGGTGTCTGGAGGCGCCCGGCTATCTCGGAGATGCGGTGCGCTCCCGATCCGATCGCGTCCAGAATCGGGCGGAGGGCGATCGCCGACGGCAGCTCCATGTGCAAGAGACGGTTGATCTCATCGTGAAGCACTCCCAGGGGAGACAGGACGAGTTCGTCCACCGCATCGCGGTATCGCGCGCCGTAGGGCGCGGCGAGTTCCCAATACCGCGGCACGCCACCCCAGCACGTGTAAAAGTCCAGTAGCGTCTGCGCATCGGATCGTTGTAGCGCCTCCGGTATGTATCCCGGTGACATCGGTTCCAGGCGAAACATCGTGTCCGCACGACCAAACAACGGCGCGTCAGCGCTCAATACGGTATCCATCATCATACGCTGACTGGAGCCGGAGAGCGCCAGGACGATCTTTCCCTCGCGTTTTTCGCGATCAACCCACTTCTGGAGAACACTGGGTAACTCCGGCGCCGCTGCCGCCATGTAGGGAAACTCGTCCAGGACAAGGGGACCGCGCCAGCCCGTGCGCCGGGCGTCGACGGAAAGGCGGTTCAACAGGCTGTGCCAATCAGGGTATGCAACAGCGGAAAAACCGGGTAACACCGCTTCCAGCTCCTGTGAGAGATACCGGCGCTGGATCGCCGCTGACGATTCGTCGGCAACCCAGTACGTGCCGTCTACCTGCCGCGTCCATTCGCTGAGCAACCGGCTTTTCCCCAGCCGTCGCCTGCCCCACACGACGATGAGGGACGCTTCACCACGCTGGTACGCACTATGCAACTGTGAGATCTCGCGCTTTCGATCGATGAACTCCACCTTCACCTTCCTCAATCAAGTATTATGATGCAAAGCATAATACACTCATGCATAATCTACCAGCATCCCTTTCGGTTCTATGTCAGAACCGGGTGTACGCGACGCTCTCGACGCCGGCGCCGATGGAAACAGGCGGGGGGCGAACTATGTGGTGCGTGATCGCGTCGATGTCCCGGCACACGGAGTGATCCCGCTCTGGATGCTGGGGATGATGTGGTAGAAGATGTTCACGGTCAGGGAAAACGTCCTGGCCGGCGCACACACCGTGTCGCGTGACATTCAATGGGATTCATTGGGATTCAATGGGAGTCAGAAGGGGAAGCTCAGGCTGAAGCCCGGGACGACGGGGACGCCGAAGGACGTGTTGTTTTGCCGGTGGTTGTGTGGTACCTTTTAAAAGGATTATTCGCGAAAACGTTCTGATGTAATCGTTTTTCGCGGCGGAACAACGTTTTTCGCAGGAGCCACCGTGGGTAATGGATCGGGACACCGAATAACACGTTTTCGCGACCAGCCGGTACCGATGCCCCTTGTGCCGGTGGGATATGCAGCCATTATCGCCGAATACGTCCCGGATGTTCCTGATCCCTACACCCTCTGCGGTATCATCGACAACCATCATCCGCCGGAGGGACCACAGGTTGCTCTGAACGGGTCCGGCCGGGTCGGGTGGAGACTCTTTTCACCCCGGTACCACCCCGGCGATACACTGACAGACCACCTCACCTTCGCGCTCAGGTATGAAGGTATCAACCTGATCGTCCTGTCCAGGCTGTTTCCGGTAGTTCGGGACACGGTCATGGAAGAGATCGTACGCGCGACGCCCACCGGATCGTACAGTCGACGACTCTGGTTTCTCTACGAATGGCTTACCGGAAATCGCCTGGACCTGCCGGACGCCGACAGGGGAAACTACGTCCCCGTTGTAGACCCGGACCGGCAGTATGCCGTGCCCGGTACACGGATATCCCGACAGCGCGTAATCAATAACCTGCCGGGTACGCCGTCGTTTTGCCCTATGGTATCCCGTACCTCCACACTGCAGTCCTTCCCGGAACAAGCGCTTCTGGACAAAGCCCGGGCCGTACTGGATCAGGTGCCCGGGGATATCGTGGCGCGTACCGCCGCCTTCCTGCTGCTCAAAGACTCCCGCTCCAGTTATGCAATCGAAGGAGAATCGCCGCCGCACAGCCGGGTGGAACGGTGGGGTCGCATCATCGGTCAGGCAGGGACGATTCCCGTCAGTATCGCCGAACTGGAGCGACTCCAGTCTATCGTGATCGGCACGACACCCTTCGTCACACCGGGTCTCCGCACTGAAGGTGGTTTTGTTGGTGAGCACGACCGTGAAACGGGAACGCCGATCCCGGAGCATATCAGCGCCCGGCCGGAGGATCTGCCGGACCTCATGGACGGCCTGACCGTATACACCGAGCAGACCGCCAGGGAGCTGCCGACCCTCGTTGCAGCTACCGGCACAGCCTTTGGCTTCGTGTATATACACCCCTTTTCGGACGGAAACGGACGTATCCATCGGTATCTGGTACATCACGTGCTTGCCGGAAAGGGGTTTGGCACACCCGGCATCGTCTTCCCCGTCTCGTCGGTATTTCTTGCACGAATTGACGAATACCGGGCCATCCTTCAGGGGTGGTCGCACCGACTGCTCCCGTACATCTCCTGGGAGGAAACGGCAGATCACAACGTTCGGGTTACCAACAGTACCGCCGCATACTACCAATACCCCGATCTGACACCCCACGCCGAATTTGTCGCCTCATGCATCGCCGAGACGATAGAAGAACACCTTCCTCGGGAGACCGCGTTTCTCCAGAGGTACGACACCTTTCGCCGCGGCGTAACCGAAATCGTCGATATGCCCGACCGCACCATCAATCGTCTCTTTCGATTTCTCGAGTCCAACGACGGGACGCTCCCCGCACGCCGTCGCAGACGGGAGTTTTCCGACCTGACGGAAGAACAGCTCACCGGGATCCAGCGCTTGTTTTCGGCTGGCAGTCCATATTGATGGGTCTGTCTTCGTCTTCAAACAGCGTAGGAGTTCTCAATGTGCGGCGCCGTATACGCGCAACTCGTGCTGCAGACGATACAGGTCAACTCTCTCAGTCGGGAGTGGAACGTGGGCAAGGAGAAACTGTACTCCCTCCTCCACGCGATGGAACAGGCGGGAGGCGAACTATGTGGTGCGTGATCGCGTCGATGTCCCGGCACACGGAGTGATCCCGCTCTGGCTGCTGGGCATGATGTGGGAGAAACTGTTCACGGTCAGGGAAAACGTCCGGGCCGGTGATCCTCGTCGACCGCTTGGGAATTGCCAAGCGGCAGATTGGGAACCAGTGAGCGGCAGATTGGGAATGCAGCGATGGCGGCGTGCAACGATTCAGGTTCGTCCGTCCGGCGCACACACAGTGTCGCGTGACATTCAATGGGAGTCATTGGGATTCATTGGGATTCAAACGAAGATCGAACTTGCGCGTGAGCGGACGCGTCCCTCTGCCGGACCGGTTCGGCGGCCCCCGCCTCGCGGGGTGGCCAAGGGGCGGCCGAGGGGCGGTCTCGGGCATCAGATGAAAGAATTCGGCTAAATTCTGTCAGTTCGTTGAAAGAATTTACGTTAATCACCCGGTTTGAGTCGCTTCTGTCATATCGCCTGTACCCCGAGGTATGGCGCGAAACGTACGGTCCCGGGGAGATCATCACACGGGAGAATCTGCCGCAGATCGTGCAGTCAGGCGCATAACACGCACCGTGTCGCGTGACATTCATTGGGATTCATTGGGAGTCGACGGGAGTCAAAAGGAGAAGCTCAGGCTGAAGCCCAGAGGGATGGCGTCTTCGTCGCGGTCGGTCTCGGCGTTTTCGGTGAGGGCGTCGCGGTAGTAGGTGCCGGGCTTACCATAAGGAGACGATCCCGATCGGCCTCACCTTCACGTTCTCGCTTCTGCTTCTTGTTCGGGCTCTCAAACAGCTCTTGGAGCGTTTCCTGCTCTTTGGCCGCCTCGATCGCTACCTTCACCTTGAAGGCTGTGTTGTAGCTCTTGCGCATATCTGTATCCTACCGCCTTTGCTTTTTCGGGGTAAGGATATTCGGCAAACCGGCTGCTCATCCGGTCCGATTTCCTGGGCTCATTATATACTCCAGCGCGACCCGAATCTGTTCAATGGTTAGGTGGGGATGCTCACTCTGAATCTGCTCAATAGACTCTCCAGCGGCGACTTTTTCAAGAATTAACTCTACGGTAATGCGAGTCCCGCGCACGACGGGTTTACCCGACATGACATCCAGATCTGACTGAATAACATCCTCTATCGTATGACCCACACGAACCTCCTCGCTTTTCACCTCACCTTGTTGTATCACCACTCTGTCCGGTTCAGAATCGAGCGAGCGGCGCGTTCAACAAACGGCCCTGCTGCATCACTCTCGCCAACGTGCGCCCGAACCGTGTTCATGCGGTCGGTTATCCGGTCCGGATCATGGCGTTCAAGGTACTCGGCCACTGCATCGCTGAACACCTTACTGCGAGGCAGATCACGCGCGCGGGCAAACTCCTCTACCTTCAGGTACAAGTCGTCAGGTATCGACGGCGTCGCATGGAATATGCCACCGGCACCCAGTCGCGCCCATCAGGCGGCGTCGGACGAGGCGGATACGGTGGTCCAGCCGGACCTGAGCGTATTCTGCGATCCCGCCCGGCTGACCGAGGCTGGCGCCCCGGGAGTACTGGGTTGACGGCACGGAGCCCCGGAAGAGACGTGGAAAATGCAGAAGTGCAACGGGATTCAATGCACTTCGGGTTTTCGTGGATGTTGAACAGGCACACGATCAACGCGCCCTCGGTACAGATGACAGGGATCAGCCAATACGGAAAAATCAGGACTCACCTTTCAGTTCTCGCTCAAGTTCAGCATGTGAAATCGTGTCTTCTGATTGCCGCTCAGCAACAACGGCCAAATCATCAAGATCTTCCAACAGTTCCTGGTAATCTTCAAATGACAAGATCACGGCTTTGCGGTTACCGTTCTGGTCGGTGACGAAATCAGCGTGAGGATGGTGTACGTTGCTCAATAGCCTGCCCTCCTTATAGTACTGACGGTACTTCCAAATACCCGGAAATGCAAGAAATCCAACTCCAGTATTGGAGCTGTCACATGAAGGCGCTGTACGATTCATTTCCGCGAATACCTTGCTCTCACCACGTGACGAAACGGCCCGGCCGACGCCCGCATTGTGTCGCGTGACATTCATTGGGATTCAATGGGATTCATTGGGAGTCAACGGGAGTCAACGGGAGTCAGAAGGAGAAGCTCAGGCTGAAGCCCAGGAGGACGGTGACGCCGAGGGACATCTTGTCCTGCCGGTGGTTGGTGGCACCTTTGAACATGATTATTCGCGGAAACGGTCGTGTCCATCGGTATCTGGTGCATCACGTGCTTGCCGGAAAGGGGTTTGGCACACCCGGCATCGTCTTCACCGGGATCCAGCGCCTGTTTTCGGCATGCAAACCATATTGATGTGTCTGCCTTCGGTTTCATACGGCGCAGGAGTTCTCAATGTGCGGCGCCGTCCTGCCGGGAATCTTCGCCGGTATCGCCTCCAGACAGATATCGCACCACCGTTCGAGAAAACGACAGAAGGTCGTCCAGGCCATCCTCGATCACATGGCGCACAATATCCATGTTCAGGTCCTCGTACTGGTGGACCGCCGTGTTTCGGAACCCGACCATGCGGCGAAGACGCTCGGCCATCGCCCCGTCGATCACCCCCTCCCGGACGAGCACGCGAAACCCGTCGGCACTGGCTGTCGGTACTCCCCACTTGTTCATACGAATCAGATGATTGGCAAGGTCTATCGTTTGTTCACACCCTCGGGTGACATTCAGAATGGCGGCGTCCTGTCGCGTATGATCCGTGGCAAACGCGTCACCGCTCGCCGTGATCTCTTCCCGCGCCCGCGCTACACACCGCTGAATGCTCGCTACCTTTGCGACCACAACGTCGTCAGGCACAATGTTCTCGCTCATACCCGGTACGCTACCCCGCTTGACGCGACATCCGCCAGAATCCCCGCGCGCTCCTGGTTCAATTTCTGATACAGGGACATCGATATCATCTCGAACTCTGCGTGAGCGCGGCTATCTGCGACAAATAGAACGCGCCCGTTGACGAGCACCTGGTGCTGCAGCACCGTCGAGGCGCGTCGGAGGTTGATCAGATCGACACGGCGGCCGATCACGTCTTCAAGCTGGTATCGAAGGTCTGAGAGATTGAGGGCGCCGCGGCGTTTCGCCTCGTCATGGGGAAGAAGGACTGCGAGATCAACGTCGCTTTCCTCGTGAAGATCTCCGGTTACCGCGGATCCAAAGAGGTATACCGCCTGAGTGGTCGGCAAACAGGTGAGTATCTCATCGATGATCCGCGTCTCCGGTACCATACCAGTAGTATATAGCGCCAAATCGTACCTGTCGAAGGGGGCTGTGCCGCTTGCAAACACGGAGTCGATGCGTGGTTTCGATACGTGGTATAGTGCAACAGGCTATGCGATTGAGCGAAACGGAACGAAAGGCAATAACATCGGCGGTGACCAGACACTTCGGACGGGAAGCCCGGGTTTTGCTGTTCGGTTCCCGTGTGGACGACCATCGCCGTGGTGGTGATATCGACCTGCTGGTAGAAACATCCCTTCCGGAATCCCGGGCGTTGCACGCCAAAATCGGCGCGATTACGGATATTCAACTTTCCATCGGAGACCAGAAGATCGACCTTGTTACCTGCAATCCCCGGGCCTCCGGGGCGGAACCGCAACCGCTCATAGTCGAAAATGCCCGCCGGGAGGGGGTGCCGTTGTGACAGAAGAGGTTATCGCAACAATTGAGTCGGCTATCAAGGAGGGCACATCACATGTCCAGAAGCTTCATGCAAGCGAACAATACCTGCACCAGCGCCGACCATTCACACAAGCATCGCTGGAAACCATAGACAGTGAAACTGTCCTGCATATGGACCAGTTCATCTACCGTTTCACGAAGTTGCAGGACTCCATGGCGCGCCGACTCCTGCCGTCACTATACAGTCTGCTCGAGGCGGATACAGAACCGAAACCGTTTCTGGACATCCTCAACAGACTGGAACAGCTGAATGCCATCACCAGCGTGGAAACGTGGAATGAGCTGGAGGCAATGTTCAATCGTGCCGTCGACGCGTATCGTTCCCGCCGCTCCGGATAGGTCACCAGCGCATCGTCGGCACCGGTATCGGCACCGGCAGACGCGCCCGTCGCTCATCGGGGCCGGGGTCACCCCGCTCGCGGGGCATTGTACAGCCACCCGCCTCACGGGGCGCCACCCGCTTACCGCTGCAGCAACGTCCCGGTCCGCCTGATCTGCGTACCCACTATCCTCATGACGCGGTCAATCACCGGGCTGTGACCCCACCGTGTCACAAAATCGTGGGCGTAGTCCTCCAGCTTCTCGTTCAGATCACTCATGATACGATCAAGCTCCCTGAAGATGTACGCTTCACTGGTACGGGTCTCCCGGGCAAACTCGCGAAACTGGTCGCGTCCAATATGACCGGGATCCTGGCCCCCGCCAATGCTCAGGGCAAGGTTCCGTTCCACGCCGTCATAGTTCCGGGTACACACCATGTCGTAAAATGGTGCCAGGCTGACCCTGTCGCCATCGTAGAGGAAGGAGATGTTTTTCAGGTGTCCGTCGGAGTTTCCCAGAATCAGGTTGGCCAATTGCCAGGTGATGAGGCTTCTCTGGTCCTGCAGGGGGTTCCTCGAGTGGCCGCGGATCAGATCAAGTACCTGGACGACCCCGACTCCTCCCTCCCGCTGATACTTCCTGAATGAGGGAATTCCCAAAGCCTGGGCTGCGTCTTCCTGGTGAAGCCGGACAGAAACGCCATTCTCCCGGGTCCGGTCATACCGTTCGATCAGAAGGTAGTCATCGGACGGTATCGTCCCCGCGACGGACAGCCCCAGACGAGCGGCAAGAAACGCGGTAAACGCCTCATTGCGGGGGGCGTGGGAAAACAGGGGATCATGGACCTTGAGGATGTGGGTTGACGGCGCGGAGCCCTGTGGCCAGTGAAACCCGCCATCACGGTAGACCACCGCCCATTTGCTCGCCGATCCGGCAAGGGAAAACCGGACGTATTCACCGTCAGCCAGTACCGGCAGGGCCGGTCGGTTCCGTACAAGATGATCCAGCTCGTCGTCGCCAAACGGTTCGTACCGCGGCGCCTCCGCTTCCGCCTCCGCATCCCCGGGCCAGTCACCGATCACCAGCGCCCCGGCGCAGTCGTGACCGATCGCCTTGAGAATCTCATACCGGTTGTCCGGGGAGATGCCCAGCTGCCGGCACAGCCGCTCCTTGCCCGGTCCTTCCGGGAGCAGGTTGGAAAAGAACGCGTCCGCCCTGTCCTGGTCCACCGTTTCACCGAGGGGCAAACTGAGACTGACGGGGAATGAGTCCTCCCGGGCGATCCAGTCGTCGGTATACGAGAAGAGAAAGCCTCCCCGCTCATCCGGCTGCAGGTATCCCACCGGCGTACCGCGATACCACACCGTCACGATTCACCCCCGGGGGCGGCCACATACACCCTGATATTCATAGCGTTGAGAACCCGGAGAACCGTGGAGAACTCGGACGTTTCCTTTCCCCGCTCCAGATTGGAGAGAAAATGGACGCTGACACCACACAGGCCGGCGGCAACCGCCTGGGTCACCCCCTGTCGCTTTCGCTCCCGACGGATGATCGCACCAATGTCTGCCACCGATACAACCCGTACCGCCTGTGGTGGTGGTCGCGGTTCTTTCATGTTCATGAATATTCACCTCGGTACAGCCTGCCGCGCAGACTATTTTCATCTTCGTGAATATTGTACACCAAACCGGCGACCTTTGCCACTCTTTTCACGATCGTGAAAACGCAGAACTGGCCGGGTGATCAAGGCGCGCCGCCCGCATTGTGTCTCTGTGACATTCAATGGGATTCAATGGGAGTCAGACGAAGATCGAACTTGCGCGTAAGCGGAGGCGTCCCTCTGCCGGATCGGTTCGGCGGCCCCCGCCTCGCGGGGCGGCCAAGGGGCGGCTGAGGCGCGGCTCTCGACATGCACTGACAGAATTCGGCCAAATTCTGTCAGTCAGTTGAAAGAATTCACGTTAAATCGTATAGTTACGTGTATGAATTCCGGTGATTGGATTCCCCGCCTCATTGAACGCTCGCCTGAAAGCATGTTTCGGCCGGGCAAAGTTGTGTTGGTGTACGGGGCGCGACGGGTCGGGAAGACAGCGCTGCTCCGAAGGCTCCTCGACGGACGCACCGGTTCGGTCTTTTTCTCAACGGGTGAAGACGCCGATCTTGCCGGTATCCTGGCATCCCGGAAGATTGAGACCTATCGCCTCTTTTTCCAGAACTACGACATCATCGCGATTGATGAAGCCCAGTATCTGCCGGAGGTTGGACGAAGCCTGAAGATGCTTGTCGATCTGTTTCCGGACACCAGTTTTCTGGTCACCGGCTCAAGCTCATTCGGGCTCTCTCAGACCGTTTCGGAACCGCTCACCGGGCGGAGCGTTGTACACACCCTCTACCCGATATCATTGGGCGAGCTTCTTGCGATCGAAGAACCGCTCGACATCTATCGCCGGTTTGAGTCGCTTCTTTTGTATGGCATGTATCCCGAGGTATTCGCCTATCCCGATGTGGCCGGTAAAGTTGAGTACCTCACCAACCTGCGCAACAGCTACCTCTATCGGGACATCCTGATGTTGGAGCGGGTGAAGAACTCACAGAAACTACAGGAGATCGTGACGCTTCTGGCGCTTCAGATCGGCAGTGAAGTCTCCCTCAACGAAATCGCAACAACCGTCGGTCTTGCCCGGAATACCGTAGAACGGTACATCGATCTCCTGGAAAAGTCATTTGTGATCAAAAAGCTCCCGGCGTTTTCTCGCAACCTGCGAAAAGAGATCGGGAAATCCGCCAAGTACTACTTCCTGGACACGGGGGTCCGCAACGCGGTCATCAATAATTTCAACCGGCTGGAACTTCGCAACGATACCGGCGCCCTCTGGGAAAACTTTGTCGTGATGGAAATGCTGAAGGCACACGAGGCGCGGCAAACGGGCGCGCGCTTCTGGTTCTGGCGTACCTACGAGCAGCAAGAGATGGATCTTGTTGTCGAATCCGACGGGGCGATCCGGGGATACGAGATCAAGTGGAACCCCCGGAAAGCGCGGATACCAAAGGTATGGCGTGAAACCTACGGCCCCGGGGAGATCATCACACGGGAGAATCTGCTGCAGATCCTACAGCCGCTACGGCGATCCGGATATCCTCGTCAAGACGGGCACCGCCGCCTCACACATCCTTGAAGGGTTCACCGTAGAGATCGCCGATCTCTTCGCCGCTCTCTCCGACTGAATTCAATCGAACCGGCGCGTCAATAAGGCGCGTACCTACCGGAACGCGCCGACGGCGGCCCGTCATACGCTCATCGGGGCCGGAGACACCCGCCTCGCGGGGCCCCCTCACTCCTGAGCTCTTCCTGCCGTAAAATCGTACTTCCAGACCGGAATCACCGCGATTGTTCCGCCGGGGATTGTGATCTCGTCCTCCTGGTCGGCGGTCAGAATAACTCCGTAATCAACACCGAAATACTTCATAGCGCTACGGAGTCCTGCAATTTCGCGTTCCTCGTTCTCTGAGGTCACCGTCCAGCACACCTGAATGCACGTCGCCCTGCCGCGCTTCGGTTCCACCACAAAGTCACATTCGGTACCGTCTTCAGCAAGATAGAACAGTGACGGCGTCCGTCGACGAAGTTCAACAAATACCATGTTTTCAAGCAGCCCACCGCGATCGGGGGTGGGCGAGAGGGATGAGGTCTGCACAAAGCCGGCGTCAACGGCGTATACCTTCTTCGGGGCCAGAGACCGCGCCTTCACCGACCAGGCAAAGCGGGGAACCGTATGGATCATCCACGCCGCTTCCAGATGGGCAAGGTACTCCAGAACGGTGGTGGGCGATTTGACGCCGGCAACACCGGTCAGTTTACTCGGGGTCATCAGATTTCCGACGTTTGACACCAGCCAGAGATAGAGGCTGCGAACGGCGCGGTCGTCACGGATGTTGAATCGTACGGCGATGTCCCGGGCCAGGATATCTTCCTGGAGTTGCCGGAGAATTTCCGCGTTTCCCGTCTTGAGAAACTCGGGGAATCCCCCCTCGGCAAGGTACCGTTCCAACGCGGCTCCGCCGGGCTCCAGATTGCGAAACCGACAGTACTCGGCCCAGGAAAAGGGAAACAGCTCGTACTGGAGGTGCCTGCCGGTGAGAGAACTGCCCAACTCGCGGCTCAGAAGTGACGCGTTTGATCCGGTGAGAATAACACGCCGCCCGGCGTCCAGGGCGTGCCGGACAAAGCGGTCCCACTGGGGGGCAATCTGGACTTCGTCCAGAAAGAGTGTCGCTGCCCCTGCTGTGTCAATCAACGAGTCAATGAGGCGATAGTCGGCGGTCTGCATGCCCGAAAGGCGAATGTCCTCAAAGTTCAGGTAAAAGAACGCTTCGTCCAGACGGCGGACAAACTGGTGCAGCAACGTACTCTTGCCGCAGCGTCTGATTCCTGAGACGACCAGCGCGTGGGTACGGATATCGGGAAGGGCGGACAGCCTCTCCCGCTCCAGACCCAACGGCGCGGCATCCAGAGCACCCCGCTGGCTTTCGGCAACACCACGCAGTTCGGACAGCTTCATGTGAACAGTATCACACACATCGCCGCATTACGCCATTCTAAATGGTATATTTATTTCATTGGTAATGGTGTATCAGGAAGATTGAACTGGCGCATCAGCGGCCCGTTATAGTCTCATCGGGGTCAGGGCCACCCGCCTCACAGGGCGGCCCCTCGACATCTACCGCCGGTTTGAGTCGCTTCTGTTGTATGGCATGTATCCCGAGGTATTCGCCTATCCCGGCGTTTTCCCGCAACCTGCGAAAAGAGACCGGGAAATCTGCCAGGTACTACTTCCTGGACACAGGGGTCCGCAACGCGGTCATCAACAATTTCAATACGACCAGCAAGAGATGGATCTTGTTGTCGAATCCAACGGTGCCATCCGGGGATACGAGATCAAGTGGAACTCGCGGAAAGCGCGGATACCAAAGGTATGGCGCGAAACGTACGGTCCCGGGGAGATCATCACACGGGAGAATCTGCTGCAGATCCTACAGCCAGTACAGCCGGGAGCATAACGGACACGCCCTGGCGCGTGACATTCAATGGGAGTCATTGGGAGTCAGACGAAGATCGAACTTACGCGTTAGGGGACATGATGCTCCAGGGAACCGGTTCGGCGGACCCGCTTGCTACCCGTCGGGGTCGGGTTCTTCCTGTTCTTCGGGAGGGTCGATCCACGTCCGTGTTGCGGCGATGACCGCACGGATGATTCGAACGTCGGAATCGATAAAGCGGCGGAGGCGAGTGAACCGGAGGTCGAGATATTCGTGAGCCATGACGTTCCGCAGGGGTGCCAGGTTTCGAATTTCCTCCGGAACGGTGGAAAAACCGGGAATCGATGGGAGAAGGTTCAGGATTTGGGCGTACGTCTGAGGTACCCGAATGTCCTCCGAGGCCTGTACGATCTTTGCTATATCGATCGTTCCGTTGATAAGAACCTCTACCCACCGGTCGAGATTGCGGCGCAGAGAGCGGTCGTGCTGGTACTTAGCGAGGTTCGTGTCCGCAAACTCCGACACATCCTTCAGTTCATCATCCAGGAACGCAAGAATCCGCTCGAGACGAACGCGGTCCTCAGGGGAGAGTGAGGCGCTCCGCGCGCGAATTGCTCGCCAGTCACGCTCGGTCTCGAGGAAGTCGATCGCGACGTCGGTTACCGCGAGGAGATACCGTGAACAGATGGACTCATCCCTGATGAACACGGGAACGCCGGTTGTAACGGCGGAGGTACATACCGCAGCGGGAGCGCGATTCAGAACGAGGAGGTCCACATTTCTCCCGGTCTCGCGTTCCACGGCAAGCTGCATCCTGGCTTCGTCGGTAAGCTCGCGGTCCGTTT
>JAQIBO010000405.1 GCA_027859055.1 Spirochaeta sp. | reverse complement strand
CACCAGTCACTGGACTACCGGACACCGGATGAGATGTACGAGTCATTCGTACCGGAGACCAGGCTGCCGTTGGCAGCATGAATACATACCATGAGGACGGGATGGGGATTCCTTAAACTGTCAGAAATTTTGTGTTGACAGTTGGGCTCACTTCACCGGAGGCATCTGGTGCAGACTCCGGCGCATCGGCTTTCCTCAATACTCTGATAATTTGCGTCTCGCTGAAGCGTGACTTGCGCATCCATGCTCCTTCTCCACTGGTATTCGAGCGAGATCCATCACAACGCTGGACCAGTGATTGGGGATAGGTCAATACCGAATGTTATCGCCTTTCGGCAGTGGTCCCCGCGCTCATTCCTGAGGAAATACCGTCTCTCGAAAGAACGAGTCTATTGCAGAAACCGATTCGGCCGACAAGGTATATGGCCCCTCGGACGGGCTCCCTTCCAGCTGGAAGCGTATTGAGCGCGCCTCGGTCAAGGTTAAAAACTGGCTGGCATCTGTTTGGAAACCGTATTGTACTACTGCGAATGGCGGATTTACCGATTCTATTTCCGTCGTTAGCCACGGTACCTCGAATAACGAACCATCGGCTTCGATTAGGATACTCGTATATTCCGGTATTTCAGCGTCGCCCTTCCACAATATCCGAAAGCTCATTACCAGCCTTCGATCTTCAAAAGCATCTTCCCTATATAGGAGGTCAATGCTAAGACGTGCGTTGTTTACCCCCGTGTGGTTCACTTCATTCTCTATAGAATAAATGATCAATGAATCAGAAATGAAATCTCCTCGGAGGTCTGGGTAAACAACGGTACGCCTTTCAGGAACGGCTTGGATAGTTGTGCGGTTACCCCCACTGGTGACGGTGGAGCAGCCTACAAGAAGCAGGGTAATAATGCCGTAACAAAGAGCCTTCATAGTTGTGACGTCTCGTTACTCGTCTCGTAATCCCCTGGCGTCGAGATAATCGGCTGGCAAACAAACGCAACTGCATTTCTATATAAATATTCATTCTGTCAATTCTACCATGTTCATCAAAAGCACGGCTATGTGCATGGAACTCCTACAGCGTTCATAATTGTACGACTCCCGTATGGTGCGACCTATGTTTAGAATCCCTTAGCGGTATACAGGCATTTTCTTGTTCCTTGCAGCATCCCGGCAGAATTCTGTATACGGGCGCTATTGTCCGGGGCCAGCATTGGCCCAGCAGCCATTTACCGATCCAATACGATAGACGGTTAAGCTATCTGTCGGAACGTGTCCGGGTCGTCGCCTGGTCGGGTTGCGTCAGTCCGGGGGGGGCTTCACCGCTTGCGCCGTGGTTTTTCCTCACCGTCTTGAGTATCGACGTCATTGACGGCACACAACCCGGTGGACGAGTTCATAGGCAAAGGATAACCGAGGTTCCCCCTTCCGCACCGTACAAGGGCGGTACGGATACGCGGACGACATTCTGTGTGTTTCCTCCTTATCCAAACCGATGGTTTACCCGCCTCGCCCGGGCGGGGTTTTCAGATCCGAATGCGTCGGAGGTCCGGTGGGCTTTTCTACCGATAAGTTCGTTTCGAATCTATTGCTCGAAGCAGGCGTATTCAAAACCGTTCACTCGACGTACATATCGAAAAACTCATCGATTTTAGCTTGCCATTCTTCCCAGCGCTCTACAAACTCAGTCCATTCCTCGTCATTCGCGACTTTTGCTTCCGAGATGAAATAGTAATCACTCATGCCCGTTAGGCGAATGATAACTCGGATTTGCTCTTCGTCAGGTCCGAGTAGATATGTACCACCAAGTTCTACAGACTTCCAATTGCCCGATGAAATCGGACTTGAAGGCAAAGAGAAACCGTACGGTACTGCGAACTCGGCGGTTTGAAGTAGATCGACGTATGCCGGCAATGCCGTTGGTGGTGAGAGTTTAGCGAGGAAAGTAGCTGTACCGGTTGTTGATGAAACACCCGACGCCCTGATAACACTTGGTAGAGCGGGGCAAGAAAATTCTTCATCCTTTACATATGCCTGATAGTAGTTCTCAACATGAGATTCTTTCAATTCAGGTACGGATGGAATAATCGATCCTGAGGAATCTAAGTTCGAGAACGCCTGAGCTACCGCAGACGAGATTGTAGCTTTCGGGTTACCTGTCCGCGAGATCCACGTTGAATACCAGTTCCAGACAACTTCATCACCGACGTATCCGTCGATTCGCATATCATAGACGAAAACAACACGCGAGGCGGTCATTGGAATCCCATTAGAATATGAGACGATTACCCGCCGCTCTTCTCGTTCAACGGCGACCGAGATATCAATCCTGTTGGTCGAATCATCATCCGTGATATCGAATCCCCGCCGGGACAATAACTCGGTGATCCGTGTCTTTATCTCACCATCGAGGGGGAGCCTATTCTCGCCGGTCCAAGGACCAGTCGTTTCGAACGATATTGAAATAGGTTCTTCTAAATCGATGTTGCCAGGAACGCCCGATTCGATTTTTAGCGGTGTCCATGCTGTTTGTTGTGGTGTCGTGTAACACGAGGCAAAAACAATTGAAACGGTCAGAAAAACTAAAGATTTCTTCATGATAATCAATTATATGGTTAATAATGTATAATTGAAAGTTTTTTCAGTGGACGAGATTATTATAGGTTTACTCGTTTAGAAATCCTGTCATACAATAATACGAATGTACAAATATGTATTTTTCTTGATGATTCTATTCTCAAGTTTGGCTAACCGAGTCGAGGCGGAACAAAACGACTCGATGATAGGAATTAGCTATTCAAATATTCTTGTTTTATCAACATATGCCGGTGATGAACCGCAGGCAATAGGCTTCGAGGGGTTTCTAATCGGTGTAGAACATTTTGAGAGTTTCCCGAATCGCCGTATTCTCGGGCTACGTTCATCGATAGGTTTGGGATTTCCATATAGGGGGCCATATAGCGGAGGAATCGCTCAAATACAAGAAGGTGGATTATGGGACGGATGGACAACGACATATCGAACTTATTCTGAAGCAGAACTTCAATTTTTCGTTCGAGGAACTTTCGGGCCGGGCTTTCGTTTGATAAATGCTATGCGCTGGCAGCTAATCCTTTCACCTTTGTTAGGCGGAGAGTTGATATATGTAGAATGGCCGAAGGATGAAAACGGCCGTATTACCACAGAACCGTTCTCAGTAACAGCAACGAATATTGGTATCGGTGCAGATGTATTTGGAGCCTTTATCATCCAACGGCGGATCGCACTATTCGTTGGATTCGATTTAGGTATGCACGCGTATACGAGACTTCGTTTCCGTTATTCGGATGAAGATTCAATTCTAAACGGTCCGTACGATTCAGACATAGCCTCGGGATTTCAACGTGCATATTTCGGGATAGGAAGCAAATATTAGACAGTGTTTTGTCGGGTCATTCGGGATTCACGTGCATTCCGAATCCCCGTTGACGCAATTGGGGCCGAGATTTTCCACTTACAGCTCTTGATACTCTTCTGAAGCGGTCGCCGTCTCGGTTCGCCCGCCGGTGTGTCTCCGACCGGCGGGCTTTTTTTTGCCCTAACGGGGCGGCAGAAATACCAGATACCAACCGTAAGGAAGTTCTATCCCGAACTCCATGAAGATTTCCGTCTCTGACATTATTGGGTAATTCATACCCATAACACGCGTCGGTCTGTCACGGTGCTTCACAAAACAAGGGAAAAGTTTCCGAAAACGATCGGAGACAAATGCAATCCCCCATCTGTAGTTGACTCTACAGGTAGAGACCATATCCGACTGTCTGGACTTATCCCCTGCACTGCTGGAAGGGATGATTACAGAGAAATCACAGCGAATCAGGAATTGTTAGTGTAGATAGTCAAAGGAAAGACAAACAGTCCCGTGAAAGCGATTGCAAAGAACGGAGAAACGAAGGCTCGCTGAAGATTTGTCCCGATCAGCGTAGGGTCTCCCCCAATATTCGCGAACATACCAACTATGCTTACCAACATCATGAATGCCCCACATATCCATGTTACTTTCATGAGCAAGAGTAACGCAGGTCTTAACTCTGCCCTATCTTGGCGACTGTTCATCCCAGAATCAGATGAGAATAATCCGGTCTTTATCCGGCCCGTCATGACAAATGTTAAGATGATCGGTACCGCTACGACGAAAAACGCAACTTCTGGTAGCCATAGTAATCCGATTAGGGATGTTTCAAGCGCTATGGGCAGGCCGATTAGTAGACCCGCAACCAGCATTAACCAAATGATTACTCGTATCATTCTGGTATAACGATTATTCGTTGTTTCCATTTTCACTTCCTGACTGTGTGTATTCGTCCGACTCTGTATTACTGCGTACTCTCTTGGCATAATCCAAAAACCGGTAAAAACGAGAGCATAAATTGATGATACGAGTGCAAAACGAACACTACGTCCGATTAGGTACGAATCACCGCCGAGATTAATAACGAGGGAGAGAAGTGAGGCGATTACAACGAGTGAGGTGACAAGCCAAGTGATTATGCTAACGACGCGTAACATTTTCGCGATCGCACGGTTTTTCTCGGCAGAACTCGGAAGCCTTATTCCAAATAGACCACTGGCAAAAATACGCAAGTCAAACAGTGTTGCTGATAAACCTACCGGTACAACCAATACGAATAGTGCCAAATCTCCGGAAAGTATCGGACCGGGTCCAGCTTTGGTAATGATCGTTACCGGAAGCAATAGTAGTCCGATCACTGAAACGAACGAAATTGAACTCCTAATCGTTGTCAATTTATTCTGCTTCATATAAACCATTCTATCACAAATATTCTCATTTTAATAATTGTAATTCGTACCGTCGGTTATTGAACTCTACCCAGAAACCGGGCTGGCTTTATCGGAAATATCCGACCTCATAGGGAGCCGTACCCTCGCCGACACTTTTGCCGATCCTTCCCGCAAGTCTCGGCAGCTTTCGCAATTGCCTCATTCATCAGCCGAGTATACGTGTCAAACGCCCTCGCACGTTCTCAGCCCAGAGCAGGTAGTAGACCGACGACATACCTATAGCGCCATCAACGGTTGAATCTATCAACATCTCCCGTGTCCTCTCAGAACCAAAACAGGCTGTCGTAGACTCCATCCTGGTCGATCAAATATGGGGCGTCGTCATCTGACTCGGCCTTTTCGGGGTCGAAATTGCTCAACGAAGATTGAACCAGGACGCAAATCCCGGGAACGGTAGAAATCCGGTAAATTCTGATTTCACTCCACTACGTACGGCGAGCGACTAACTTGAGACCACGAGCAATGTGGCAAAAGAACTGTTCCTATTCATCGTACAGAGTCCTGCCAAGACCTCCGGTCCGGGCCGGTAGATCAACGCGACGAGATGCTCGCACCCGTCCGCCTCGCCACGAGATCGGTACAGTGGTTTTTCTGGTGGAAACGGTAAACTAAATTGACCAGCTCGGGGGTGCGGACGTTTTCTTGGACTGGATTATGCTACCTTTCCAACCTAAACTCCCGGAAAAGTTATACCTACAAGGATTCTGACCGACTCATTGCAGGCTAAATAATGATACCACAGTGATTTATTCATTTGACAAC
>JAQIBO010000379.1 GCA_027859055.1 Spirochaeta sp. | reverse complement strand
CCAAAAAGGCGGTGAGGCTCCTCTTTTTGTAGATCAAGAATCTCGTTGCGCTGCTCACGCGTCATAGCTCCAATCTTGACCAGAAACTCACCAATGCGATCCTGGGACGTGTTATTCTCTATTTTTTCTCCTTTGCACCCGCTGAACACATACTGCAACGGTCACAGCATGAACGGGTAAGACACGCGTGTTTCAAAAAGTGACTCCCACCGTCAATCCGCCGTGCGACGTCCTGGAAATTGTCCCATGCAGTTGAGAGGCCAGAGCAGCAACGAGCTCCGTGCCGATTCCGTCAGTCTTCATCGTACTCGAGGATGGGTCACCAGAGATTCCCACACCGTCATCCGCTACGGTGAGACGGAGCGACCCGTCGACGGTTGACCCAAATCGTACGATCACCTTCCCGAAAGACCGACCGACGAACGCGTACTTCAGCGCAGTTGTTACCAGCTCATTGATGATGAGACCGCAGGGCATTGCGATTTCGGTGCTGAGCGTAACCGGCTGGATTACCGACTCGATCTCGACGTGGGACTCCTCGGTTGGAAACGATCGTTGCAATTGTTCAATCACGCCCCCGATATATTCCGATGCGTCCAGTTGAGAGTTTCCACCGTCACCACGATACAGTTGTTCATGTATCAGGGCCATTGCGGCGATACGACGCTGGACGTCCGAAAGGGCTTCCACAAACTGCGACGTCGCGGCGTTTCGTTTCTGCAAATCCAGCAAGGCATAGACCACGTTCATATTGTTCTTTACACGGTGGTGAACCTCGCGGACGAGCGTTTTCTGCCGGGCGAGAGCTTCATTCAACGCCGCCGTCCGCTCGTTGACGGTCCGTTCCAGGTCCCGATTTGTGGCAGAGAGCTCCTGCTGTGCCCGCCTGATCGTCTCGCCGGCGGCGACTATATCATTCGCCAGGTCGCCCAGCTCGTCCCCCCGCGACGTCTCTTCCAGGCTGACACAGCTCCCGTCAGGCAACGAGCGGGCGGCCGCGGCGATACGTAACACGGGTGCAACGAAGAAGCGCCGGAGCCCAAGAAACAGCACAAGTGCGGCAAGTCCCACGATTGTCACGGTTGTCATGGTGGTTCGTAGTAGTACGCTTTGAATCTCGTCACGGACCGCGTGATCGGGAGCGGCGGCTACCACGATCCATCCCCACGGCTCAAACGCGTCGTAGACGTAGTAGGTCCTCGCTTCCTCATCAAAGTGGATCGTTCCCTCGTCCAGATTGCCGCTTCGTATATGATCGCTGACATGAGTTGCGATACCCGCACCCGGCGCAAGGAACTCTCCTGTCGACATCGCGGATAGCCCGATCCGGGCACCCATTTCGAGTTCCGCCTCGGTTGCAGCCTGGATCGCGTCCGTCTGGTATGACGCAACGAAGGAATCGATATTCTCCAACCCGTGTTGCTCGAGAAGCTCGGCGAGGCGCTGCGGGTACTCTCGTACGTACTGATCAAGACCAAGCGTCAGATACGCCTCCAAATGGCGTTCCGAGGAGCGGCGCAACTCATCCACCGAGATTGTCGCGAGCACGGCCGAGAGAAGAACGAGAACGGCGATGACAACCAGAATGATTCGAAGGGACAGCTTCACCGGTACACGTGCTCCCCGGATAGTTCGAGCAGGTAGGATGGCACCACCAGCCCGGCGGAGAGCGCGGTATCCACGTTCACGGCTGCCCTGAAGTCGGGTGCCGCCGACACCGGAAAGGAACCGGGGGCAGCGCCGTCCAGGATCTCACGCGCCATACCCGCGAGCTTCTGACCCGACGCGAGTGGATCCGGTGAAATCGAGAACAGCCCACCGTCTGCAACACCGTCGGAATGGATGGCGAACAGTACGGAGCGGTCGCTCGCGATCAGAATGTCGGACACGCTCTCGGGGCGTTCACCCATCGGGCCTGTCGCCTCCCACCACCAGTCGACGCGTGACTCCAAATCGCGAATCACAGAAGCCATCTGTTCACGCATCACCGGTATCCCATCAGGAACAGGTGCATAGTCGAACTCACCCTCCAGGAACTCGATTTTCGGGAAGGACTCCGCTGCCCGTCGGAGGGAGGCTGCGTCGTCTCGGGACGACGGGTAACTCGAGTGCGGCACCCCGACGGTTACACTATCAAACCCTAATCCGGTCGCGAGAATATCAAGGGCCGTGGCGATTTTGACCCTCCGGTCCACGGTGTACACGATTCCGGCAACGTTGCTACCACTTGGAACACCGACTTCGGTAACGATGCCCGCCCCGACCGGATCGACGACAACCGCGAAGAGAATTGGAACGCCGCTGTCCGGTCCATAGACCGAGACGGCCGCCTGGGTCGCCAATGTAGCAAAGGTAACCACCAGCGACGGCCTTTCCGTGGCGTTCTGCTTCTGGAAGAAATCAACTGCCCGCTGGTAATCACCGTTCGCCTGAAACTCCACAATCTCATGGCGTCCTGCGGGAATCATCGTCGACAGCGTATCGAGAAACGCCGCACGATGGTGTTCTATCGCCGGTACCGGCATGGTTTGGACAACGAGAATCGTCTCCGCGCCGACGAAGCCCCCAGACAATCCGAGGACTCCCAGGAGGAATGCAACTCGCTTGATCATCAACCAACGGAAAAACAACATCAGCGGAGACGCCGGCGACTCATTCTGAAACCGATGCGCGCGTCGCCGGTGCCTCCTGTACCCCCGCGAGTCCTTCAGCCTCGGCCTGAAACACCAGGTCGATATCCAGAATAATGACAAACCGCTCATCCTTCTGTCCCAGCCCCCGAATGAACCGGGCGTCTACAGACGTACCGATCGTGGGAGGCGGCTCAATAGTGTCTTCGGCGATGTCCACCACCTCCTGCACGGAATCGGCCAGGCAGCCCACCGTGACGGTGCTCTCACCTGTATGGAGATCCATAACGATAATACTGGTGTCCACCGTCTTCTCCGTCTCAGGCAGACCAAACTTGGTCCGCAGGTCCACCACCGGGACAACGCTGCCCCGGATGTTTATTACTCCCTTCATGTAGTCCGGCATCCGTGGGATGACCGTGAGCGGTATCTCCGAGAGCACCTCTCGCACCTGAACTACTTCAACCCCGTATTGTTCTTCCGCCAGGGTGAACGTTAAAAACTGATTTGTTGCCATCGTATTTTTCCTGTTATCCTGCCTCGTTCTCAGTAGCTTTCGAAGTCGCCGTCCAGATCATCCGACTCGTGTTGATCGGAGTCCAGAGACACCTGTTCCTGTCTCGTCTGCGCCGGGCCAGCCTCTTTCCCCCGCTGCTGGGCAGGTTTTTTCTCCGGGCCGCCCGTATTCGAGGCCTGCTGGTGATGAGCACCCGCGTTTGGTGGCGCCAGCGCCAACGGCCGTCCGCTACCGGACCCACCGTTCTCGCCCACCTTGAAAAACGATATGGTGCTCTGCAGCTGTTCTGCCTGGCCGCTGAGTTCCTCGGACATGGAGGCCATCTCCTCGGAGGCGCTGGCGTTGCGTTGAATCACCGTGTCCAGCTGAATAATGGCCGAGTTGATCTGCTCCGCACCGCTGTTCTGTTCGTTACTGGCGGCCGATATTTCCTGTACCAGCTCCGCGGTACGTTTGATGTCCGGAACGATTTGCTCCAGCATCTCCCCGGCTTTCTCGGCTACCGCCACGGAACGGCCGGACAGCTCGCTGATTTGACCGGCAGCGGTCTGACTTCGTTCGGCGAGCTTGCGCACCTCACTGGCGACAACGGCAAACCCTTTCCCGGCCTCACCGGCCCGCGCCGCTTCGATCGCCGCGTTCAGAGCAAGGAGGTTGGTGTTGCGGGCGATCTCTTCGATGATCGTGATTTTCTCTGCAATTTCCTTCATCGCGTTGACCGTCTCCCGGACCGCCTGGCCACCTGCTTCAGCGTCGGTGGCGCTCTTCTGAGAGATCTTGTCGGTCTGGAGCGCGTTGTCGGCGTTCTGCCGGATGTTGGAGCTCATCTCCTCCATGCTGCTGGAGACCTCTTCCGCGCTGGCGGCCTGTTCTGTCGCACCTTCGCTCATCTGTTGCGACGACTGGCTCAGCTGGTCGGAGCCATAGGTGACGTTGTCTGAGGCGGAACGGATATCCTGGACGATCTCCCGCAACCGCGCCGACATCGTCTTTAGCGCCTGGGCGAGATTCCCTATCTCATCTTTTTGGTCGACATCAAGCGTGGCGTTGAGATTTCCGTTGCTGAGTTCCGTTGCGAAAGCCACTCCTTTGGCAAGCGCACCGGTGATCGCCCGGGTGATCGCAAAGGCAACGATAATGGCAAGGATTATCGCGATCACGATACCGATCGCAACCGCAGTGACCGACGTCTGGACGGCCGAAACTACACCATTGGCGATTTCGTTCGTGGCTGCAACACCCGCCGTTGCGACCTCTTGCGCCGCCGCCAGGACGTTATCCGCAGCAACTCCGCGGTCCTGGTTGAGCGTTGCTAGCTCGGCGTAGCCGTCATGGATAGCCTGGACCGCGTCTCGATACCTCGTCACGCTCTCTTCGACCTGATTGAGGGAGGCGTGGTCGTCCGCCCCGGTGGTCAACTCGCGAATCTCATCAAGCATTGCGGGAATACGGTCGAGTTCTTCGATCCCGTCGTCGAGTACGTCGGTATCGTTTTCCAGTTGCCCCTTGAAGTTGGAGACGCGCGCGTTGTTGACGATATCGATGACATCATTTATCCGATTGATCTTGAAGACCCTCGTCTCAAGATCCGCCACTGAAGCACCGGCGGCGATTTCCTCATCCAGTTTCCCATTTTGACCGTCCAGATACGTGGCGATCGTGGAGACAGTCGTAGCGGACGCGGTATCGTTTATCGTCCGGTTGGCCTTGATATCATCGATGAGAACTTTGGTCTGATTCGCAAGGTTCCCGTACGTTGCCGCGGCTTCTTCGGCGGTAACCACCTGCCCGGCGAGAGCAGTCAACCCAGGATACTGCTCGGAAAGCGCCCGCGCCTCACCAAGATAGCGCTGTACATCGGCGAAGTATTCGTTTGCCTGTGTGTAAAACGCGTCGTCAAAACTCAACGAATACCCGCGATTGGCGTACATCGTCTGAAGCGAATTTCGCTCCAGGTTGTTTGCGATCTCAACTTCGGCCACGTACTCATCACGGAGACTGATTGATTCCCCTTGAATCTGTAACAGGTTTACTACCGCAAACCCGCCGACGATTGCGAGTAATACGATTAGAAGTCCGAACCCAAGCGCCATCTTGAGCGCCATTTTCAGGTTTTTCAGCATACCAGCTCCTTATCCTATGTGCTTTCATATTCTTACGATTACGCTTCTGGATTCTGACGCCAACGCACCGAGTTGTATGCCACACAATCTGTGATTTTCTTGCCACATTTTTCGTGGCATTCGGGGGGTTATTCTATGAGGTGATTATCCAGAACGTACCGAATGAGTTCCGAGGTTGAGCGCATTTGCATCTTCTGCATCAGTCGTCGTCGATAGGAGTTAACCGTATTGATGCTTAGGTGGAGCCGTTCCACCGCCTCGCGCATCGTTCGCCCTTCTCCGATCAGAAGCAACAGCTCGTACTCTCTGTTGGAAAGGGTGGTATGCGGGAGCAAGGCATCCCGGTTTCCCAGGTCGCTCATCAGCTCGTCCGCCAGCGCCTCAGAAACGTAGTATCCGCGTCCGTACACCCGGCGGATGGCGTTGACAAGCTCGTCCGAAGCGGCGTCTTTGGTGAGATACCCCGAGGCTCCCGCTGCGATAGCTCGCTGGGCGTAGCGTTCTTCCGGGTGCATACTGAGGATAAGAATCCGGACGGTGGTGTTTGATGCGTGAATGTCCCTCAGTACGTCCAACCCGTTGCGGTCGGGCAACCCGATGTCGAGAACGATGACGTCAGGTGTTTCGTGGCGGAGAAGGTCATTCAATTCCTGGGCGGTCCGTGCGGCTCCCAGGAGTTGCATATCCGGTTCACCACTCACCAGACCGGCGAATCCGTTTCTGATAAGCTCGTGGTCATCGGCAATAACGACACGGATCACGAATCTGCCTCCAAGTGTTCGAAATCATGCGGTACCATCGCCGTGACAACGGTGCCGGTCCGGGAGTTGCTTTCGATCGTCACGGACCCGTTCCACCGCTGCGCGCGTTCCTGCATGCCGAGTATGCCAAATGACTCTTTTGAGGCGTTTTCCGCCGGGACAAACCCATACCCGTCGTCGGCGATCCGTACAACCAGTGATGATTCCTCAAGCCCCACTTCGACCGATATTTCGGAAGGGTTTCCGTGACGCACGCTGTTGGTGAGCGCTTCCTGGACGATACGGAAAACGGACAGTGACTTGTCCCGTCCCAGGATCACCCGCTCAACTTCGCTGGTGAATTGCGTCGCTACCGAGAACGTCTTTTCGAATTCCCGGATGTGCCATTGCAAGGCTTCCACGATGTCTGCAGTGTCGGCAACGGGCGGGCGCAATTCCCGGATAAGCGTGCGGATTTTCGAGGATGCAGCGTCGAGGGCCTCCCGCATAGTTGCGATAATCGGCGTTGTCTCCGCCGGGGCGGTTGCTCGTTCCAGCATCGTCAGGTTCATCTTGAGCGCTACGATCGACTGGCCCACGTCGTCATGAATCTCACGGGCCATGAAGGCGTTCTGCTCCTCCCGGACGTCGTTGATATGCGCCGAAAGATCCCGATACATCTGTTCCCTCTCTCGGAGTCTGAACGCCATCTCCACCGTGGCCAGAATAAACTCTCCGTTTCCCGGTACCTTGTGGACGTAGCCGTACTTGGTCATGTCACGCGTTTTCTGAATCGTCGCGCGGTCAGTATATGCGGAGTGGAGCACCACCGGAATATCGGCATACTCTTGGACGCGTCGCGTCGTCTCCCGACCATCCATGCGGTTAGGACCCAGATTAATATCCATGAGTATCAGGTCGGGAACGTCCCCCGCAGCGATCTGCCGCTCGCATTCTTCGCCGGAGGAGGCGGTCACTGCGCGATAACCCCGCTCTTCGAAAAGATGCATGATGTCCAGTCCGATAACGACCTCATCATCGACTATCATGATCAATTTGTCCTGCGGCACAGCTTCATCACTCATCAGAACCCACCTCAATATCCGAAACCCGAAACGTCACCGACACCCTGGTCCCGTGGCGCACATCGTATGATACCGTCCCGCCCAGTTGGTCGGTGAGTCTATCGATCAGCATGAGGCCGAGGGGCTTTTCTTTCGCCTGGAGGATGCTTTCAGGAATACCCGCGCCGGTATCGGCGACAACGGCCTCGACCATCGCGCCGTCTTGCGGACTGAATGAGATCGAAACCCGTCCCTCTTCCGTGCCGGTAAAAGCGTGTTTGAGACTGTTGGTCACGAGCTCATTCAGGATGAGTCCAAAAGGGATCGCTTTGGTGAGATCGGCTCGTACTTCGCTGGGATCTACGGTTACCGCAACCGGCGTATCGAGTGCATACTCGTCTTGCAGGTACACCGCAAGTCCTTCGGAGTAGTAGGCAAGATTGATCTTGCTAAGATCATTGCTGTCGTCAACTGCACTGTAGGCCAATGACATGGCACGAATACGGTCGCGGATCTTCTCCACCGCGTTTTGCGCCTCCATGACGCTGTGAATCCTCGCGGTCTGGAGATTGATAAGAGAGCTCATCACCAGCAGGTTGTTTCTGACCCGGTGGTGCACCTCCCGCAGCAGCACCTCTTTCTCACGAAGCAACCCGACCAGCCGGTCTTCCGCCTCTTTCCTCCCGGTGATGTCCTGGAAAAAGGAAAATGAGTACTCCTGTCCACCGTACTCGATATAGGCCACGGTGACTTCGGCGGGATATTCCGTGCCATCCCGTCTCCGGTGGATCGTTTCAAATTGGTATTGTCGTTTCTGCCTCACCCCCCGACGGTGCTGCACCCACGATTTCGGATCCATACTCGCGTCAAAGTGGTACACCTGCATCCCGATCAGTTCTGCCGGGCTGTAACCGAGAAGCGAACACGCCGTGGTGTTCGCGCTTTCCACGACCGCGTCATCTTCCCGAATCCTCATAACCCCGAGGCCAGACCGGTCCATGCCGAACGCTGTCAAATCCCGTTCCCGTTCGGCGGCTTTTTGCGCGGAAATATCGACGATGACCGAATGAAGCACCGCCTCGCTATCGACAGCGGCGGTTCCCGAGTGGACCGCAACGTCCCGGACCGAGCCGTCGGACACGCGATGGCGAAACTCAAAATACCCCTGACCGGACATGCGGGCGGATTCCATCTTTCGTTGCACCTCGTCCGGCGGGAGGGTGTTGATTTCCTGGATTGACATCGCCGAAAGCTCATCGCGCGTCCAGCCATAGAATTTCTCGGCGGCTCCGTTCGCCCGGATGATGCGTCCGTCTTCGGGGTTGATCGCGAGCATCGCCACATGGGTGTTTTCAAACAGGGCTCGGTACAACGCGTTTGCCTCGTCCCGCTCCGTCATCTCGCGCTTGAGGCGCGTTTGCAGGTCCTCAAACGCTTCGCGCAGAACATCCAGCTCGTCCCGCCGCCGATGAAACCGTCCCCGTGGCAGATCGAGGGCACCAGACTCACCCGCGGACTCCACTTCGAGGGTTCGGGCAAACCCGGCGAGTTTTACAACCGGAATCACAAGGTAACGGTGGACAATGGCGAGCACCCCCGAAGCAAATGCAACGGCGATCAGGAGTCCAACAAGCAGAAAGACGTACGCCCTGCTCCACAGTAACGCTACAAGATTGCTTGTAGAGGCCCGCACTTCAACGATGATGCCTTCCGGGAGAGTGAAGACTTTCACCATGTCCGACGATGTATCGGGGTTCCCGGCCTCAGCCAGGGACTCCTCACCATCCGCTGAGCGCTCTCGCACCTCCACAAATTCAATCCCCTGAGATCTGAGAATTGCCTCCAGGGTCATATCAAGGGCTTGCGGGTCCGGAAGGTACGCGTTTCCGGCGATAATCGCGCCATACCCCGTTTCCACATACGCAAGGTGTTCCCGTATATGATCCTTCTCCCGACTGTACTCCATCAACAGCTGAACAACGGTAACCAGAACGACAAAAACGAGCGCAAAAAGCGCGAAATAGCGGACCAGTTTTGTACCGATCGATCGGAAGCCTGTGGTCTCTGACGAGGTTTCTCCTGACCCGTTTTCCTGCTTCATTCCGCCTCTTTCCAGTCCACGAGATATCCTCTACCCGCATCAGCTTCGCCACAATTATGCGGACACCACTCGTCGGCAGCAAGGGGGGCACGTATCGCACACGGTACCAGTATAGGACAGGTGAAAAATGATTCAAGTGTGTCCATGGACTGAGTGATGAGTGAGAACGGGTCGACCTCGATCGTCATAGTTGCAGATTAACCTTGCAATTCAACGGTTTGACTTACGATTTGCAAGGTTGTATCATGATTACAATGCTACATATCGAGATACCGCGACGGATTGAATCCAGTCTTCTCTCGTTACTGGGACAGTTTCCCGTTGTTGCGATCGTGGGTCCGCGGCAAGCCGGCAAGTCTACGCTTGCCCATCGTATTCTACCCCGGATCGGAACTGCCTTGTATCTTGATTTGGAATTGCCGTCGGATCTTGCAAAGTTGCGCGATCCGGAAGCGTACCTCACGTTGCACGCCGGAGAAACGGTCTGCATCGACGAGGTCCAGCGCATGCCGGATATCTTCCCGTTATTACGCGCCCTGGTAGACCGGGATCGTCGGCCCCACCGGTACCTGGTCCTGGGATCCGCTTCATCCGGCCTGCTGCGCCAAAGCGGTGAGTCTCTTGCGGGACGCATCGCCTATAGTGAGCTCCAACCGTTCACCATTGATGAAGTCGCCGAGCACGGTAACGCTACCGAACACTGGCTCCGCGGCGGTTTTCCCGACAGCTTTCTGGCCGAGGACGACGCCGCGTCGTACCGGTGGCGAGAACAGTTTGTTCGCACCTTTCTGGAGAGAGATATCCCCGCTCTGGGAATCGATGTCGCCACCGCGACGATGGAACGCTTGTGGACGATGCTCGCCGCATCCAACGGATCAACCCTTAATCGTGCCAGGTTTGCCGACCCCATCGGTGTGTCTCCGCAGACCGTCGCACGCTACATCGATATTCTGGAATCCACCTTCATGGTCCGCGTGTTGCGTCCGTTCTTTCGGAACACGAAAAAGAGATTAGTGCGCACTCCCAAAATTTACCTCCGTGACAGCGGCCTTCTGCATACCCTCCTGCGCGTCCGCACATGGGATGAACTATACGGTCATCCGGCTATCGGAGCGTCCTGGGAAGCCTACGCACTTGAACAGATTCTGGGCTCGTTGCCGGGGTGGAACGCCTCATTCTACCGAAGCACCGGCGGCGCCGAGATCGATTTAGTGCTTGATCGCGGCACGCGTACCGTCGCGGTGGAGTTCAAGGCTACAAGCTCCCCCCGCGTAACCAAAGGGTTTTACCTGGCAGCCGATGACATCCAGGCTAACGAACGCTATATCGTGGCGCCGTTGGCGGTACCGGACCTCATTCCGTTTGGTGGTGGGGCGATTCTGTGTCGTCCGGAGAACGTTGTCGAGCGTCTGGCGGGATAAACCGAAAACCCCACCCCTCACCTCTTCGTGGAGGTCGCCGTCGCTTCACGATCAAACACAACCACGCCGTCCTGGTCGATGTGGTGACGGAGAGAGGGATTGTCTATTTCTGAATACGCAACAACGTCGATCATGAACGCCGTCGTGGTTTCGTTATTCAACCGTCGGGACAGCTCTGTTGCTTCCGTCGCACCCACCTGTTTCCCGAATACACAGATATCCACGTCGGAACCCGATTTTTGCGTACCCATCGCGCGAGATCCAAACACCACCGCCCGCTCAATCCGGTCACATGAGGCGATTACTCCTGTGATCTCTTCCAATTGGAACGGACTCAGTCCGAAGGACCCGATATCCTGCCGCAGACGGTCTACGAATCCGGCGATCGCCGGCAAAAACCGGGTACGAATCGCTCTCGTGAGTGCTTCAAATCTCTCCCGATCGTAGGCGTGCGCCGCCTCGTTACGCCGATCCAACATTTCGATCCACGTATCGCCCTGAGTGCCGATAAGTCCGAATTGAACCGCCGCCTTTATTACCTCCCGTGGGTAGCTTGCCGACACTCCTTGACTGTCCAGGTAATCCTTGGCGGTCTTCCACGCAAGTTCAAAGGTGTATTCGAACCGTTGAACCATCCCTTCAGCTTCCAGGTCGGATAACGATTGCCGCCCTGCGGCTTCAGAAAGCAGCGCGTAGGCTCGTTCGAGATTGTCAAACCGTTGCCGCCAACGTGTTTCTTTGGAAGAGGTCATCGTACGTCAGTATAGCGGGAGATCGGTATTGGGCCAACGGTACGGGTCTTCCCTTATCCTGCATCCCCAAGCACGTCGCGCATCACCTCTTCGTGAAGGTCGCGGTCGCGCCGGGAGTAGAGAACAAAGCGGATGTGCGTCACTGAACTGAGGTCGGGAAGCGCCTCGGCGATCGTGGCAAACGCGATCTGTGCCGCCTCGCGCATGGGATAGCCGAACGCCCCGGTGGAAATCGCGGGAAACGCGATCGACTGAAGGCCCGTTTCTTCGGCCCGTTTCAGCGCGTTGCGGTAGCACGCGGCCAGGAGTTCCGCCTCCGGCGTGTCCCGGCCGTAAACGGGGCCAAGGCAGTGAATGACGTAGCTGTTGGGCAGCTCGGCCCCGCCGGTGATAACCGCCTCGCCGGGTTTGATCGGCGCCAGGGGGCGGCACTCCGCGTCCAGGGCGGGTCCTCCGGCGCGATGAATAGCCCCGGCAACGCCGCCGCCGATCTGCAGCTGCGCGTTCGCCGCGTTGACGACCGCATCGATGTCCTGCTGTCCGGCGATATCACCGGTGGTGCACTCAACGACTATTCCGTTTCGTTCAATTCGCAGGCTGTCCCCAGTCATCGTTACCTCCCCGCCTCGTCGCCGAGGCTTTTTCTCAACAACTCGCGGTACAGGTTCTGCCGCTGGTACAGCGTATCAAAGGGCGCCCGAAATGCGGTCTCCAGGCTGTCCCGGGCCAGCAGCTCCTCCGGGTCGCCAACCTGCACCGTTCCGTCGGTGTGCATCAGGACGATGTGGCGTGCGTGGGCCTTCGCCATCTCCACGTCGTGGACGCTGGCGTAAATATCGATACCGTCGGCGGCAGACCGGTCGGCAAGCCACCCGAACAGGCGATCCGCCTGCGTCGGCTCCACCGCAAAAACCGGTTCATCCATCATGATAACCGGAGACTGGTAGAGCACGCTCATCGCCAGAATCGCCCGCTGCATCTCGCCTTTACTGAGTTCGTGCATTCGCACCGAGAGCCGTTCCCGCAACCCCGCGACCTCAACAAGTTCGTCATACACTGTCGCGGCCGCGGCAGGGTTGGGTCCGTTTTCAGCAACCAGCGGCAGTATTTCGCCCAGCGGCTCGACCGTCTCAAACTCCATGTTCTGATACACGAAGGAGACCAGCTCGTTGCGTTCCACCTCCAGCTCCGGCTCAAAGCCGGCGTTTTCAAACTCGCGGGTGTTCCGCCCGCCGATCGTCACGGTTCCGTTTTCGGGGAACAGGCGCGCTCCGGCCAGCAGCATCAGGGTACTCTTTCCAATTCCGTTGGGGCCCACCAGGAAGGTACAGCCACCGGGGAGTTCCACGCTCAGGTCGGTAAAGACCGGATCCGGGGCGGGAACGTCAGGTTCGTCTGTACGCGGCTCCGCCGGTGCTGGTTGCGGTTCATCAACCTCCGGATAGGTGAATGAGACGTTGCTGAATGTGATCGGTGTCATACCAGTCCTTTCCGTCGTTCCGTATACGCCGCTACCGTTTCCATCGGCGGGCGCTCCTCTTCGACGATTTCGTGTTCCACCGTTTCAAAGATTCGGTCATTGACCTGAAACTGCCGCAGAATGGTGGATATGTCCGGCAGCTCCTTGATGACGCCCAGTTTTTCCGTCCGGGACAGAAACGTCTGCAGAATGCCGAACGCCATCTTTCCAAGGCTGCGCGTGGGCTGGTTGCGATGGACCCGCTGGTCCAGGTCGGTCTGACCGAAAGCGTCCATGCCGTAGCGGCTGTAGACGTCGATCAGGTGGCTCGTTTCCACGCCGTACCCGATCGGGAACGGGATCTGCTCCAGCACCTGCCGGCGCACCGCGTACTCCCCCGACAGGGGTTGGATGATCGCGGTGAGCTCCGGAAAGAAAAGCGAAAAGAGCGGTCGAATCAGGATCTCCGTGACGCGCCCGCCGCCGCTGGGTCGAATGCCGTGACTGAACGCCAGGGGGCGGTCGTAAAACGCTTTGACGTACTGCATTTCCGGGTTGTGGATGAGCGGCGCTACCAGCCCGTACACAAAGCGCGGATGGATATTCTTGATGTCCGCATCGATGTACACGATGATATCACCGGTGAGCTGATGGATCGCTTTCCACAGGTTTTCACCTTTCCCGCGTTTCGGTTCCAGATCGGACAGTATATCCGCGGCCAGATAGGTGTCGGCGCCGAAGTCCGCGGCGGGTTCCAGCGTTTTGTCGGTGCTGCCGGAGTCGACAATCGCGATCTCATCCACCAGGGGATAGCGCTGCATCAGTTCGCTGCGGAAGATCACCACCTCTTTCCCGATCGTTTTTTCCTCGTTGAGGGTGGGAATACACAGGGATATCGTTACCCCCGCGCGTTCTTTCGCCTCCACCAGCGCCCGGAGGTCACGAAACTCGGAATGGTGAAAGGTATGCGTCTTGAGCCATTCATTCAGATCCATCGAGGTAGCCTCCGTCGACTGCAAGCAGGAGCCCCACCAGTTGCGCAAGGCCCAGGTACATCGGCTCAATCGCCAGCCGTTCGTTTTCTTCGTTGTGGTGTTCGCCCTCGGTAATGCCGATCGTCACCGCCGGAATTCCTTTGTCGATAAACGCCGACAGTTCGGATGTGCTGGGAGAGATGCGCGGGTGGACGCCCAGCGCTTTGATAATCGCCCGGGCGTGAGACGCCAGCGGGTTGGAAAAGGCGATTCCCCCCGGTTGGCGTCGCGCCAGCACGTTGAATGTGACCTCCGCCCCGGTCTGGGAGCTGGTCTCTGCGGCGATATCACCGATCTGGTCGCCGAGGGTCCGCACGATCTCGCCGGATTCACTGCGAATTTCAAACTGAAGCCGCGCCTGACGGGGAATCGTGTTAAATGAGGCCCCGGCCTCCACGTTGTTAAGCACGATTGATGTCCGCGGACGCCGGGGAAGGGGAATTTCCAGGATCCGGTTGATGACGTCGTTGATATTGACGATCGCCCCGCCGGCACCAAAGCGGGTCCAGTCGTACTCTTCCGGTACGCGGTAGTGGATCTCGCCCCGGAGCATGCCGTTTGAGGCGTTACTCAAGCGGCCAAGTTTGACGCCCTCGACGCAAATTCCGGTGGAGATCGGGACGCTTTTGTTGTCCAGGAAAAAGCGGATACCTTCGATGTCGCCGCGACCAAGGCTCCGGGCGGAACCCATGAGAATGAGATTGTTCTTGAGCTCGATTCCCAGCCGGTTCAACAGTACCGGCAGTGTCATCATCGCCGCCAGGCCCAGACTGTCGTCGCCGATTCCCGCCCCGGAAACCACGTTCGGTTCGATTGAAACGGTATGATCAACCTTGGCGGGAAATACAGTGTCCATATGGGCAACGACCAGAATGTTCCCGTCACCACTCTTCCCGGGCAGTATTCCCAGCGCGTTTCCCGCTTCATCGGTGGAGGTGTTCTGCAGCTCGTACTCGTTTAACCGGTCCAGGAGAAACTGCGTCCGCATCTGCTCATCAAACGTCGGAGCGGGTATTTCCGAGGCCATCACAAGATTGGTGAGCAGGATCTCGCTTATGTCGCGAGCCGCCGCCTGAAATTCCGGAAGCCGATCTAAAAGACGGGCAAATTCGCGGTCCATGCCTTCATTGTACAGGGAGTACGGCGTTTCGCGCTACCAGCTTGTCACCTTGCCGGTGGCGTCACGGGGCAGTTCGGTACCGATCGAAATAGTCGCCGGCAGCGCCGCGGCGGCCAACCGTTCCCGCAGAACGCTTCCCACACCCTCCGGCGTCAGCGTCTCGGTCCGCGCAGGCACCAGAAACGCCCGGATGCGCCCGTTTTCACCGAGTCGCACCGCGCAATCAGTACACCCGGGTACCGTTTCCACGATACGACGACGCAGCGCTTCAAGGTCCACGTTCTCTCCCCCCACCTGGACAACCGCGTCGCGGCGACCAAGCGGTTCGATATGGCGTTCATCGTGCCAGTGCAGCCGGTCGGGGATCTCGTAGCGGAGCGGTTCTCCCCCGCCGGGCGGGTCCCGCAGTAATACGTGATCAGTCTCACCGACGGGCACGTCCCGGACAGCGTGCCAGTACGGGAAGAGCGTGAACGGACCGGGGCTGTCGCAGCGGTCACGACTGCCGATACCGGCGGTCTCGCTGGAGCCGTAGATCTCGATCAGCCGGGCAAGCCCCGCCGCGCAACTTCCGTCGGCGACGTCCGCTGACAAAGGCGCTGTGGAGCTTGTTCCCCACACGTCTCGCCCCCACCGGGAAATCGACGGCTGCAGGCGTTCCCACAGAAAGGGAACAGATACCACCAGATCACGCGCGCCGGGTGCGCGCGGTCCGGACAGGAACGTCCCCTGGGCGTCGACCGCCGGCACGCCCAGGGCGCGGGGCAAAAGCACGCCGAAAAGAAAGCCGTAAATGTGGTGGACCGGTGCCGTGACGATAACGCGCCGGCGGTCGGCGAAGATCTCCGTCAGTACGGCGATCTCCTGTTCCAGCAGTTCCGTCGCATGGCGCCGCGGCCGGGGAGTTCCCGTGGTGCCCCCGGAGTAAAAGGCGATCGCCGGCGCCGCATGGTCCAGTCCCGCGCGAATTACGTCAACGGTATCTCCAAGGGTCTGCGTCCGCAGGAGGTTGTCTTCCACGCCGCTTTCAAACAGGGAAAACGTCTCGTTGAGACGTCCCGCAAGGGTGAACCGCTCAAGCGAGTCCAGGGCGAGCCCGTTCTCGCGAACAGTTGTATCCCGATTCCAATCCCGGGCGGCGTCCCGGTCAAACCCGGTGCCCCGGCTGCGCGCCAGCTCGTCGATAAAAATGTCCCGGACAACCCGAAAAAGGTCGCCGGGACCAAGTGTTTTAATCAACCGTTCCATGAAACAGCGGCGCCGCGACGGCGCCCCCGTATTCCCGTCAGCCGCGGGAGATCCGCTTCACAAATACCCAGTAGCTGTCGCCCTGCAGCGCCTTTTTCATGTGGACCTGGACCTTGGTCGGGGTCATCTGGTAGTCAAAGACATACTCAAACAAGCTGTTGAGATTGCCCGAGTCTACACCTTCCTTGAACTTCCCGTAGAACTCGTCCGTGTTGGTGCACGGTGCAACCTCGGTAAAAAAGCTCTTTCCAATCACGTCGTCAGCGTTTCGCCCGGTAATTTCGCTTTCCGCGGCGTTGTACGAGAGAATTTTCCCCTCGCTATCGAGCTGAACCGCCCCGAATGCGAGATCATCAAGCTGGCTGTCACCCATCTTGCTCAATGCGTTTTCAATATCATCGGAACCAAATCGTACGATTTCCATAGTCACTACTCCTCTGCCTGTGGCATATAGGTCTGCGTGGGGATTCCCCCCCATCGAATTCGAAGCGGCGTTTCATTGACGCCTTTCGTACCTGCCACTACAATACTATGAAAATTGTCCAAAAGCCAAACCAAGGAGCAATGCATGGCTAATCTGCAATCAAAGTATATGGGGATTCCCCTGAAAAACCCGTTCGTTGTCGGTGCGTGCAGCATGACCGCCCATATGGATGCAATTCGACGTATCGAAGATGCCGGCGCCGCGGCGATCGTCATTCAAAGTCTGTTTGAAGAGCAGATTCAGCTGCAGCAGATGCGTCTCGAGGAAGAGCTGACCGTCAGCGACAACCTCGATTCAGAGATTCAGGATCTGTTTCCCGAGGTTGAACACAGCGGTCCCGACGAGCATCTGATGTGGGTGAAGAAGACCAAAGAGGCGGTTGAAATGCCGGTTATCGGGAGTCTCAACTGCATCAACCCGGAAACGTGGAGCGAATGGGCCGTCAAGATGGAAGAGACCGGCGTCGACGCGCTGGAACTCAACTTTTTTGCGATTCCGATTGACGGAAGCAAGACCGCGTCTGAAATCGAGGCGGATCAGATCGACGCCCTGAAACGGGTTAAATCCAAGGTGAAGGTACCGATCTCTGTGAAGCTCAGCCCCTTTTATACCAGCCCCATCGAGATCATCAACCAGATGGACGCGGTCGGTGTGGAAGGATTCGTCCTGTTCAACCGGTTGTTCCATCCCAGTTTCAATATCGAAAAGGAAACCGGGCAGTATCCGTTCAACCTGAGCACCTCGAATGATCACCGCCTGGCCCTGCGTTTTGCGGGTCTGCTGCACGGGAAGCTCAAAGGTTCGCTCTGTGCATCCAACGGGATTCATACCGGTGAGGACGCCATCGAAACGCTGCTTGCCGGAGCGGATGTATTCCAGGCGGTCAGCACGCTGTACCGCAACCGCGTCGATGTGATCAGAACGATCCTCAAGGATATCGAAGCGTGGATGGACCGCAAGGGCTACGCCGATCTTGACGCGTTCCGCGGAAAACTGAGCGTCGAAAAGACCTCGGACAAGTGGACCTACCGTCGCGCTCAGTATGTGAAAATGCTGCTGAAAGCGGACGACTACGTCGCCCGGCCTCCCGTGTGAGTCGGCGAGGTAAAATCACGTATGTCACCTGCGATTCGTCAAGATGACTTTGGCCGCCTGCCTGATGGTACGGCGGTCTCTTTGTATACCCTCACGGCGGGGGATATCTCCGTCGGGGTGAGTACCTATGGCGCGGTCGTCACAAGCGTCCGCGTTCCCGACCGGGACGGGTTGCGTGGTGAAGTCACTCTGGCGCGCAACACCCTGGAAGAATACCTTGCGGGGACTCCCTATTACGGCGCGCTGGTCGGACGGGTCTGCAACCGCGTCTCCGGCGGCGGCTTTGAGCTGGACGGAACGTTTTTTTCCCTCGCCGCCAACGGCGGCGGAGTGCATCTTCACGGAGGCGTCCGCGGTTTCAACGCATTTGTCTACGACGCGGAGGAGATCGACGGCGATGCGGCGGTATCACTGCGGCTGTCACGGGTGAGCGCCGATGGTGAGGAGGGGTATCCGGGGGAGCTGGCAGTTGAACACACAATTACCGTTACCGATGACAACCGGCTGCTCTTCACCTTCGCCGCACAAACAGACAAGCCAACGGTGGTCAATCTGACCAACCACTGCTACTGGAACCTCTCTGCGAAATCAAAGATCCTGGAGCACGAACTCCGTATTCCGACCACTGAAATCGTTGCGGCGCAGGGGTCGCTCCCGACCGGGCGGATCGTCCCGGTGCACAACGGGCCGTTCGATTTTACCGAGTGGAAGCGAATCGGCCGGGATCTCGCCGCACTGGACGATACCGCCGAGGGTGGATACGACAACTCATACGCTCTCGATCACGCCCACGCAACGCCGGCAGCTCGTCCGGGGGCCGCGTCGGGTGACGCAGACCCTTCCGGGATCCCCGGCGCGCCACAGCTCTCAGCTGCGGCGGACGTTCGCGCCCACGACACGGGGCGACGCATGACGGTCCGCACCAGTTATCCGGCGGTGCACTTTTACAGTGGCAATCACCTGCCCGGCGAAATCGGACGCACCGGAGAAACCCTCAGCGGACGGGAAGCGTTGTGTCTTGAGTGTCAGTACTACCCGGATACTCCCAATCACCCTGAGTTTCCTTCGGTTGTGCTGCGACCGGGAGAACATTACCTGGAGCAGACGGAACACCGTTTCTCGACGTTTTGACAGCGGTGCCGGCGCGTGTGAGCGGGGTGGCGCCCCGGGGGTGGCCGCGCCCGCTTACCGGGCGGCTGATCCCAACGCGCCCTCCAGGGCGGCAAGAACCTCCTCGCGGTTGTTTTCCACGGTAAAGATCAGAGACTCCGGGGCGGACGAGCTGTCCGGACCGATCGGTTCCCGTGCAAGGGTCACCGTTGTCGACTTGCTTCCAAACAGAATCTGTTGCCATCCGCGCCGCGGGACCGGTTGCTCCACGCCGCTGAACTGCGTAAGCGGCCATACCAGGGTGATGTCCCGCTCTTTTGGTCCTTTCCGGCGTTCGCTGCCCTCATTGGTTGAGGTGTTCATGATCGCGTGAAACCATCCGGTCTGCGGGAAGTGGCGAAAAAACAACCGCGTCCGGGTCAGGTAGATGAGTCCCCACAGGGGGCCATCCTCGCCACCGCCGGACATATACTGTGCCAGGCCAAAGGCCACCACGGACTCACCAATTTTCGCTTCAGTATCTTTCCAGAAATCCTCTGCACCGCCTCGATTTCCGCCGTCACCCCCGAGAAATGCCATCACTCCGCCTCCGTGACCCCGGTACTCTGACCGGGGGTATCCACAGACTGCTTGTCAGACTGCTCGTCGGCGAGATCAAACCGGTCAATCAACTCCGCAAGCTCCTGCATGCGCTCGCGGTTTTCGTCGGACAGGCGCGAGATATCGGTAATCGCGGTGAGAATCTCCTTGGCACCGATATCGATCTCTTTGATACCGTTGGCGATGGAACTTGACATGTTGGAAGCGTCCCCCATCGCCGCGTTTATCTGATCGGTGTTGGCGGCGATCGTTCCGGCAGCGTCGGTAACCGACCCGGTGATCTCCGACAGACGCTGCGTTGTTCCAACGATTGATGCGCTTCCCTCGCTCAAGGTCTGCATATTTTCCACGATCTCGTGCATCGCCTCCCGAAAGAGCCCGACGTCTTTCCGGATCGTCTCAAACGTATCCGCTCCGGCACGGCTTGCGTCCACCGCCTCACCGATCTTGCCGGTAATCGACTTGAGCAACCGGTCAATTTTGGACGCGTTTTCCGAGGTGCTTTCAGCGAGTTTGCGAATCTCTTCCGCAACAACCGCAAACCCCTTCCCCGCTTCGCCGGCGTGGGCACTCTCAATCGCAGCGTTCATCGAGAGCAGATTGGTCTGCTCGGCGACGGCGTTTATGATTTCAATAATCTCAAGGATATCGTCCACCTCGGCGGTGACGGAATCGATCACGCTGTTGGTGGTGGTGATCTTTTCGCCACCATCAAGGATAACCTGAACCAGCGACTCCGCCGCCTCGCGCCGGTCAACCGAAAGCTGCGCTACCTGCTGAATCGAGCTGTCCATCTGTTCGTACGACGCGGTGCTGTCTTCGATAATCGTGTTCTGTTGTGAGATATCGTGGTTCAGCGACTTGATTTTGGTATCGATATCTCCAACGGCGATCGAGCTTTGCTCAATGCGCCCGTTGAGGCGGTCAAACTCGGTGCGGATCGAATCGATATTATGACTGATCTCATTCACCGCAGAGGCGCTTTCGGCGGACCCCGACGAGAGTCCGTCCTTGAGTTCATCGTTCTCCGTCACGGCGCGTCGTACCGAGCTGATGAACGCGGCGATAACGTCGAGACCTTTGTCGAGATACCGGCCCAGGCCGGCGATCTCATCGTTTCCGCTCGTCGCTGCGCGGACCGTCATATCCTGGGCCGCAACGCGCTCCATCACGTTCTCTATCGCCCCCACCCGGCGGGAAAGGCTGCGACCGAAGAGATACACAAATACAAACGATCCGACAACAACGATAACGGTCAAAAGTAAAATGGCGCGGCGCCCGGTTGTCCGGATCGTATCCGCCTGAATCGCCACCGCTCCGGCGACCTCCTGCAAATTGCCGACAACCAGGTCCCGAGCGGACAGATCAAACGACTCGAGGTCCCGCGTGAGTTGCTCAACCTGGAAGAGTAACGTCGCAACCTGCTCCTCCTCTTCCAGATATGCTGCAAGCTCGATAAGGCCGGTCTTCCGGAAATCGTGAATCGAGTCACTTTCGATCAGCAGATCAAAGGATTCCCGGGCGGTTTCCAGCCGGGACAGCGACAGACTCCAGACCGACAGGGTCCGCTCCAGGGATTCGCCAACACTGTCGCTTATATACGCCGTGCCGGGATGGTCCGGGAGGGCGGTAAGAGCCTCGTCAAGGTCCTCGATCGCCGTCTTCCACCCGTCGATTACCTGGTCAAGGGGCATCTCGGTAACCATGAGATCCTTGTTAATCGAGGTCAGACGATAGACATCCTGTAGCGCCTGGCTTACGGCGAGCTCGAGGTTATCAACCCGGGCGGCAACGGTGTTGGCAACGAATAATCCGACGGTAATGAGACCGATGGACAGTAACAGGATGATAACCAGCAAATTGATCTGTGATCGTACTCTCACGTGAAATACTCCGGATTCAGGTTGGGTGTTCCATATTACCCCCGATTGTCCGGTTTCTCAAGCGTTCCGGAGTGTCCACAACCATGCGGGTACCGCCGGATTGGGACCGTCCCTATCTAAACCAATACGAGGCTAATTTTTACGGTCAAATAGTCATATCCGACAAAATTCCTTTCTTATAAATATAATTCATTATGAGAAATGGAATTAAAATCATTACATCAGGATTGACTTGTATAGTGAACGTGATTATTATGAGATATGAATTTTCGCGTGCGAAACATTTTTTCCGTACTTCCACGATTATGCGTTTCGCACCGCCCAACGTCTGAGGTCGCCAATTTGCCATGAACGTACGGAGTACACGATGAACGCCGCGAAACAGCCGAACGCGGAATCAGCGCCGCGCGGGCGCTGCCGCTCTGCTGAATGCCTTATCACCACGCTGCATCACAAAGGAATCCCCAGAGGGGTCATCCTGGACGCGTTTCGCTATATCCCACGGGACTGTTTTGTTCCCGACGAACAGCGCCCCTTTGCGTGGGAGGACCGGCCGCTCCCGATTGGAGACGGGCAGACGGTAAGTCAGCCCTACACCGTCGCGTACATGTTCCGTCTTGCCGGCGTAGGGCCCGGTGACCGCGTTCTTGACGTCGGCACCGGTTCGGGGTACGCCGCGGCACTGCTCTCATATATCGTCGGCACCTCCAAGCTGGTGACCACCGTGGAGGTGCGTCCGGAGCTTGCCGCGTACGCCAAACGCTCTCTCGCCGCGGTGGGTATGAGCGGGATAACCGTGACGGTCGGTGATGCGAAGCGGGCCAAACAGGTAAAACCGCCGTTTGACACGATCCTGGTGGGAGCGCAGGCGCCGGAGATTCCGGAGGTATTTATCGAGTATCTGGCGCAGGACGGACGGCTGGTCATGCCGATAGAAAGCGACGGGTACGCTGTCATGACGTGTGTCCACAAAACGGCGACGGGTACTGAGATCACCCGGCACGACGCGTTTCAGTTTGTACCGTTGGTCTGAGGCGCAGCAGGCGGGACAGATTCTCCGCGGTCTGTTCGGCAAGGTCATCAGGCGCTATTCCGCGCATCTCCGCGGCCACTTCCAGGGTATGCACCAGCAGGCCCGGATGGTTGGGACGCCCCCGATACGGATGGGGCGCCAGAAACGGTGCGTCCGTTTCCAGCAGCAACCGGTCCTCCGGAACCAGGGCAACCGCTTCCCGGAGATTCGCGGCGTTCTTAAACGTCAGATTCCCGGCAAAACTGATGTACATTCCCGCATCGAGAAACGGTGCGACCCACTCAGGCCCGCTGCTGAAACAGTGCATCACCCCGCCGGCACGCGGGTGAATCGCCCGGATCAGTTCCAGACAGTCTTCATCGGCGTCCCGGTTGTGGACGATCACCGGGAGCGCGTGGTGGTCGGCAAGTTCCAGGTGGGCGGCAAACAGCTCCCGTTGTCGTTCTCGCGGCGCGTACATGCGGTACCAGTCAAGCCCGGTTTCCCCCACCGCGTGGTACCCGCCGGCGGCTATTCCGGAACGGATCAGTTCCAGCGCCTCCCGCCAGTCATCCCGGCCCGTTGATCCGGGATGCAACCCCAGGGAGTAATACACACCGTCGATACCGCCGGTCAGTTCCCGCTGCCGGGGCGCGTCCTCCGGATTGATCGCGACATCAAGCATCGGCCCGGCGCCGGCGGCGCGTAGTTCGGTGATGATTCCGCCGGGGTCGAGGCCGCGTTCCGCCATCGCGGTGCTGTGAAAGTGGCTGTCGGCGATGCGCACGGCTACTCTCCGGCGCCAATGCCCAGCGCCAGTTTGTCAAACTGGACGGAAAACTGGCTCGGAATCATGATCTCCTGAATACTGTCGATCGCGTAGTCATCGGTCATGCCGGCGATGTAATCAAATACCACCTGGGACGGGCTTCCCGCCTCGCTCTCATAGAACGCCTTCATTTTGTACACGTAATCCCCAAACCGCGCCGCCAGGGTGTTGCGCTCGCCGTCGTAGGCGCTTTGTTCGCTCCCGTAGCGGTCGAACAGATCGTGGAGGTAGGTGTACAGCGTCTCGAGAATCCGCTCAAAGTACTGGTGGTAGGCGGACAGGGCCGGACTGGTGTAGATCTCCTCGTAGTTGAAGTTTTTCACCTCCAGATACGCCGCGTACACCTCGTCGGAAAAGCCCAAGCGCCCGGTTGCAAGAGACTGTCGGATCAGGTCGTTCACCAGAGTGTCGATGATCTGCGAGTTGTTCTCGCCGAGCACCCGCCGTCCCCGTTCGGGAATATCGTCCACCGTCACCAGTCCGAGTTGCATCGCGTCTTCGAGATCCCGTCCGAGGTAGGCGATCTTGTCGGACATCCGAACGGCAACTCCCTCCCACGTACTGGGTAATCGGTCCCGCCGCGTGATCGCCGAGAGATCTTTCACGGTGTGATCCGGCTCCAGGTACTGTTCAAACTTTTCGCCGCAGTGGTTGATGATTCCGTCCCGCACCGCATAGGTGAGGTTCAGACCGCGGCCGTGGTTGGTCAGATGATCCACCACCCGCAGACTGTAGATCTCGTGGCGAAACCCCTCCACCCCGCGCAGGCGGGAGAGGATCTTCTCGCCAAGGTGTCCGAACGGCGTGTGCCCCAGGTCGTGGCCCATGCCGATCGCCCAGGCGAGGTCGGGATCCAGATTGAGGGCGCGGCAGATCGTGGCGGAGATCGTCGCCACATGCATGACATGCTCGATCCTGGTACAAATATGGTCGTTCCGCGGCGCAAAAAAGACTTGCGTCTTGTGTTTCATCCGTCGGAACGGGTAGGAGTGTACCACTGCGGTGGTATCGCGGAAGAAATGGCCACGCAGGTCGGTGGCGTCCTCCGGTCGCGGAACACGTCGCGTCCGGAGCTCTTCAGGACTCAGTTCGTTCTGGAAAAAGAGGTTGTGCCCGTACTGGGCCGCGGTATCGTCACCCGGTGATAACGGCACTGTCAAATCCCAGCTTCTTGAGTTTTGGTTGGATCACCATGCGGCAGTACCCCTGTCGCGGGTTCTGTTCGTAAAAGTCCTGGTGGTACGCCTCGGCAGGGTAAAACGGTCCGGTCGGGACGATCTCCGTCACAATCGGATCGGAAAACGAACTCTGCGCGGCCTCGCGGCTCTCTTCGGCGGTCGTTCGTTGCCGCTCGTCGGAATACTGGATAATGGAGCGATACTGGGGACCGATATCCGCGCCCTGACGATTCAGGGTGGTGGGGTCATGAGCCTGCCAGAAAAAATCGATAATCTCGCGCAGAGAGATCGTGTCGGCGTCAAAGGTGACCCGGACAACTTCTGCGTGGCCGGTCTCTCCCGTGCAGACCTGTTGGTAGGTCGGGTTCTCCGTTTCACCGCCGGCATACCCCGATTCGAGATCAAGGACACCATCCGTACGGCGATACAGCGCTTCCACGCACCAGAAGCATCCCCCGCCGAGGACGATCGTTTCATGTGTCATAGTGCATCTCCTTCAGGGCAAACATAGCAATTTTCACTCGCGCCGTGCACCGCCACGGCGGATCCCGCGCACATGGCGGCCGAAATACGCCTCAACCTGGGCGTGGAGATCTTCCCGGGCGATATCTATAAGGTCCGTCTGATGCGGTTTCACGGGGCTGCGTTCGTCAATCCCGGAAACCTGGAACCCGATATCCGCCGCTTCCAGGCTTTTTCGCAACTGTTGGATTCCCAGCATTCCCACCGTCCCGCTGAAGGCGTGGCGCGCGCTCACCAGCCGCTGCGGCATGAACGAGAGCGCCAGGCTGACACCGATCGAAAAGTTCGCCCCCATCGCCCGGACAAGATCCACCGGCGTCTGATCAACGAGGCCGCCGTCAAACAACTGCATCGTGTGAACCGGCACGGGACGAAAGAACCCGGGCACCGCGCAGCTCGCACGCACCGCCAGCCCGACATCCTCAACGTCGGACAGTATCAGCGTTTCCGCGCCGGGCAGCCCGCGCACCGGCGGCGGCAGAAACCGTTCCAGTTCACCGCGGCGAATGCGCCGGGCAACCCGGTGGGAGGTCATAATCACGCGACGACGGTTTTCGATATCCGTCGCCGTCACCGCCACGTCGTAGGGCAGTTCGTCAAAACTGCGATGGCCGATCCGCTCATTGACTACGTCGCCAAGGCGGGTATTCGGAAACAGTCCGGCCCGGCTGGCGTGGCGAATATCAAACGCCTCCCGCACGGGAATGACGTGCTTGAACCAGTCCAGCTCCACGGAAAACTCCCGGATCTCCGCCAGAGACAGCCCCGCCGCGGCGAGCACGGCGATGCCGCTTCCCGCGGAGGTTCCCGCAAACAGGGTCGGCCGGATTCGCGGATACTCCTCCAGTGCTTCAAGAACGCCGGCGTGTGCGATGCCCCGGGCGCCGCCACCGCCAAGGGCGAGCCCAACCGGGCCGGTCCGGGCGCGAAAACGGCCCAGGATGCTTCCGCGGGAAACGGTACGCCGCGTCGTTGTTGTGTCTGCGGACAATATTACTCTCCGAACATGCCACCGACCAGGTCGTCTCCGAGGGAGCGCGTGTCACCGCCCATCTTTTGCAGACTTCCGATCAGTTCTTTCAATTCGACCAGCTCCTCCAGGAGGAGGAGCCGCACCAGTTGCTCATGCTCCGCCGGAGTAGACAGGGTAATCGTTCCGTCCTGCTGCACCATCGTGATATTCACTTCATCCTGCCGGATCCGGTATATCCGGGAGTTCATGTCGATCCGGGAAACGAAGAACTCCTCCGCCCGAAACGCCTCAATGATCCGGCCGCGGACAAAATCGGCGGCGTACACCGACGGCAACTGCAGCGTCACCTGACGCGAATCGGCGACCGCAGCGTCCGCCTCGGCGGTGCGATGACCGGCGCTTCCGCGAAAACTGCCGATCAGAAGCGGCGGCGCAATCACGCTGCTCACCAACAGCGTCATGACCGCTACACCGAAGAGGTCCGGCCCGATAGCCCCCGAGGAGAGCCCGATGCCGGCGACGATCAGCGTTACTTCACCGCGGGGCAGCATACCCGCACCGATTCTGAACGCACCCTTCACGTTAAAACCGAACAACAGGGCGGGAATTCCGCACCCGATCAGTTTCCCGGCGATCGCCGCGGCAGAGAAGATCAGGCCAAACACGACCACCGGAACCAGCGCCTGAAAGTCCACCATCAGGCCCATGACCGCAAAAAAGATCGGCACCAGATAGGCGTACAGCCCGTGCAGGCGTTCCCGCTCCTGGTCGGCGATATCGGTCTGACTCAGCGACAGCCCCATCACGTAGGCGCCGATGATCATCGCCAGGCCGACCGTTTCCGCCAGCCCCGCCAGCAACAAAGCCAGACCGAGACTGAGACCGGCGATTATCTCAATCGACCCCAGTCGCTTGAGTCCGCGAACGAGATACGGCGCCACGATAATGCCGACAACCGTGCTGCCGATCCAGAAGCCGAACGCCTTGGCCGCCACCCGCCCGATCTGCAACCAGTCGACACTGCCGTCATGGACGCGCGCGAGAGCCACCACCACCGCAAGCAGTACGATGCCGAGCACATCGTCGAGCACCGCCGCGGCGAGAATCGTCACGCCCTCGGGACTGGACATCTTGCGTCGCTCCGAGAGAATCCGCGCGGTGATACCCACCGACGTCGCCGTTGAAAGCGTGCCGAGAAAAAGCGCCTGGGGATCAAAGAAGCGGTCCACCGTGGGCAGAAACAGAACCGCCGACAGGTCGCCCAACACAAACGCGACGATAACCCCGCCGATACCGACCGCACTGCCCACGCCGGAGAACTTCAGAAATGTGGGAAGATCGGTCTCAAGACCGGACAAAAAGAGCAGAATAATCGAGGCAAGAACTGCCACCCCGTACAGCTCAACGCTGACCGGCAGGGTGTTGCCCGTTTCCAGCGGAAAGAGCGCCTGGTGCAGGGCGGCAAAGTGGATCCGGCCGAAGCCGAAGGGACCAACGATCATCCCCGCGGCAAGCTCGCCAAGCACCCGGGGAAGGCGAAACACGTGCTCAAAAAGTTGCCCCACCGTGAACGCCGCCAGTAAAAGCACCGCCAGCTGCAGGATCAGCACCGTGACCGCGTGGGTCACCGGACCATCACCTCGTACATCGCCGTCGCATCGGCCGCGGCGAGCAGCGCGTTTCGATGCGCCTCATCGCGCAGCAGGCGCACCACATCACCGATAAACTGAAGGTGCGGACCGGTGCGCCCGACGGGGGAAATCGTCATCACCAGCAGGCGGACAGCCGAGCCGTCCCGCGTGCCGTATTCCACCGGCTCTATCAGACGGCCGATACCCGCCATGAGACCTGCTACCGCATCGGTCTTGCCGTGGGGCACCCCGATGCCGTGTTCCAGACCGGTACTGTCCTTCTTTTCGCGGTTAAATACGCATTCCAATAACGGGTCCAGATCGTTCACCCCGTGCGCCCCGGCGAGGGCGCGAACCATCGCCTCTATCGCAGAATCCTTGTCCGGCGCCTCAAGGGCAGGAAACATCACCGCCGGGGAGAGTGTCTTTTTCAGGTTCATGGGTTAGAGAGTACGGAGCACTTGTTTCCCTGTCAACGGAGGTGCAACACCGCGATGTTTTCCACGTGTCGCGTCTGGGGAAACATATCCACCGGTTGCATCGCCGTGACGCGGTAGACGTCGGAAAGCTCCGCGATATCACTGGCCTGGCTGCGGGGGTTGCAGCTGATGTAGACGATACGCTCCGGGAGAATCTGCCGCAGTGTCGCCCGGGCGGCGGGGTGCAGTCCAACCCGCGGTGGGTCAACAAACACGATATCCGGTTGACCGTGGGTGGCGACCATTTCGGGCAGAAGCGTCTCCACCGCGCCGGCGGCAAAGGTGGCGTTTTCGATGCCGTTGAGCTCCGCGTTTTCCTGCGCTGCGGTTACCGCATCGGGTACCACCTCAACCCCGACCACCTGCCGGACCGCCGGCGCCACAAAAAGAGCGATACTGCCGATGCCGCAGTACAGATCGTAAACAAGTTCGTCGCCGGTCAGTTCCGCAAGTTCCGTGGCCCGGCGGTACAATTGGACCGCCTGTTCCGGATTGGTCTGATAAAACGCCTTTGGTCGAATGCGCAGCCGGAGCAGCCCGCACCGTTCGGTAATCCACGCCTGCCCGGCGTACTGAACCACCTCGTGGGAGGCGAGACTGTCGTTGCGGGTGGTGTTGACGACGTAGTTCAGGGAGGCAAGGTCGGGAAAGCGCGTGTGAAGCGCTTCCATAACTGCATCGATCGCCGACGGGTCGTCCTCACCGAACATCAGAATCACCATCGTCTCTCCGGACAGAGCGGTGCGAATCGTGAGCACCCGCAGGAGTCCGTGATGTTCCCGGGCGTCGTAAAAGGTAAGGCCCTGTTCAAACGCGTAATCCCGAACAAACGCGCGAATCGTTTCCGACGGTTCCGGCTGCAAATGGCATTCCTGCAGATCGATAACGCGATCAAAGCGCCCGGCGGCGTGGAAGCCAAAGCCGCGCCGATCGGGGATCGTGTCGGCGGTCAGGATCTCCTCCTCGGAGAGCCAGCGCTGGGCGCCAAAGGAGAACTCCAGTTTGTTGCGATAGCGCACCTCTCCCGGCGCGGGCAGAATCGGATGCGCGTCGGGAAACTCGCCTGCGTCGATTTCACGAAATGCAGCGGCGACGATCGCCGCTTTGTACCGCAGCTGGTCGGCGTAGGTGATATCCTGAAGCGTGCAGCCGCCACAGTCGGCAAAGTGCACACAAAACGGATCGCGCCGGGCGGGCCCGGTACCGGGGTGCATCTGTACCGCCTCCCCGAGGTACGCTCCGGCCTTGCGCCGCCGGACGCGGACATCCACCACGTCGCCGGGATAGGCGCCGGTCACCAGGACGGGACGGACGGTATCGTCGCCGGCTAACGCGGTTCCGCGTCCGCGGCCGCGGCTATCCACAGCGGTAATTTCGACGTTGGGGAGTTCTTTTTTCATCGCCGGACCGTTGTATCCCGTCCCCCGGGAGTTACGCAAGCACAGGAGTCCTCTCGCCGGTCACTCAAGCACGAACGGCGCGTCCGGAACCGGTCGCTGGTTGCGATAGGTGAACAACAGCTGCAGGTTGAGCAGACGCCCGCCGTAATCGATATACATCCGCTCCCACTCGATCGGCTCCTCGTTGAGGATAAGGGTGTACCGGCGGCGGTGCAGCGGCGGCATCTCCTCTATCGGTTCCACCTCTCGTGCTTCAACGCTCCGAACGGGAACGATCTCCCGGGATGAACCGGTGCGCCGAATCAGCAGACGCTCGCGCTTGAGCAGTGCGATGGCGTGCAGCGCGTCGTAGCCGTTGAGGGAAAAGGGGTCCGGCGTGTCGTATATCGCCGTGGACCGCGGCCACGCCGGCGGGTCAAGTGCGTCCGGCGGAAGCGGGTCCGCTGCGGCTGCGTCGGCGGGCGCTCCATCAGCGGGAGGTGCGCCCGCCGGCGCTCCGCCGGCGTCTCCGTTCTCCTGCGCGGCGATCGGCGCGGCGAGGAGTGCACACAGCACCACCGCAAGAACGGTAATCCGACATGTTACCGGCGTGCGCTCGGCGGAGTGGTTCGGTGGTGATACAGAGGATCCCATACCGTCAATATCGGTCGTTTCGCCGGAACTCACGATCCCGCAAGCAGCCGTTCTCCCGTTTCGCGATACTCCGCCATCTGGTCCGCGGGAACCATGCCGCCCCCGGTCGACCAGACGAGGTGAATCGGCGCACCGGCATCCCCGGCTGAGCCCCGGACGCGGCCGAGCGCTGCGGTAATCCGAGGCGGTCCGACAATTCCGGCCAACGCAGAGGGCTCCAGAGCGATGCCCTCGTTCCGATACAGCAGCGCCAGTTCCCGGAACATCGTGTCATCGTCTACGGTAAAGACGCCGTCGATCAGCGCGTGCATCCGTTTCCCGACAAACCCGGAGGGGCGTCCGACCGCCAGCCCGTCGGCGGCAGTCCGGTTGTCGATACCGAAATCCTGAACACAGACCTCGTCGTGAAGGCCGGTGTACAGCCCGAGCAGCATCGCCGGCGAGTGAGTCGGTTCCGCGAAGAAGCAGCGTACGCTGTCACCAAACGCCAGCTTCAGGCCGAAGGCGACCCCTCCGGGGCCACCGCCGACACCGCACGGCAGGTATGCGTACAGCGGGTGGTCCGCGTCGACAACTACACCGGCGTCCACAAACTGAACGGCGAGGCGGCGCGCCGCGACGGCGTATCCCATGAAGAGGGTTACCGAATTTTCGTCATCCACAAAGTGGCAGTGCGGATCCGCCTCGGCCTGTCGGCGCCCTTCGGCAACGGCGGCGCTGTAGTCGTCGGCGTACTCAATCACCGTAACGCCCAGACTGCGGAGCAGATCCTTTTTCCACCGGCGGGCGTCGGCGGACATGTGTACCGTAACGGAGAAGCCGATTTTTGCGCCCATAATGCCGATTGAGAGCCCCAGGTTGCCGGTGGAACCCACCGCGATGGAATACCGGGAGAAAAACTCCCGATACGCGGGCTCGCCAAGCGCGGCGTAGTCGATCTGCGTCACGTCGGTGGCGCGCTCCTCCTCGAGAAGCAACCGTTCCGCATACGCGAGCACCTCGTAAATGCCACCACGCGCCTTGATCGAGCCGGAGATCGGCAGGGCGTGATCACATTTGAGCCATACAGTATCGATCCGCCGCACGGGTGACTCGATCACGCCACCGGCCGCGGCTGTCTCGGGAAACGCGCGGGCGATATACGGCGCAAACCGCTTGAGCCGTGCATCCGCAGCGTCCACATCACCTGTCCCGACATCCAGTTCCGGGAGGACCGTCGCCACCGGCTGCACCGCCGGATTGAGCCACGTCACCTCGTTGAGTGCAACGATCTCTTCCAGCAGCGGATACCGTTCCAGCCACTCCCGATACATTGTTCCGGCGATCAGCGTGTCATCGTTCAAAACTTCAGCCACAACACCTCATACGGTTCCAGTTCGATGGAAAACAGCGCCCCCTCGGAGGTCGGGTAGACGATGTCCTCACTTATCAGATCACGCAGGACGCCCTCCTCCGGCCACGGGTACTTGTCCTTCCGGTCGCGAAACTCAACCACGTCGGCGGAGAGGTTATGAATGGCGAGAACCGCTTCGGGCGCACCGGGGTCAGCGGAGATCGGTATTCGGGGAACGCTGTTTTCGGCGGCGACGCCGCCGCTCTCCTCACCTTCCTCGGCCAGGGCAGCACTCTCCGCGGCGGGATCCACAAACGGGCCGCGCAGGAGAACAAACAGACGCTGGTCGCCGGGAACCACCTGTTGCGGACTCTTGGGGTGAAACGCGGCGACGCCGGCGCGGGCGCGCAGGAGCGTCTTGTACCCCTCGAAGACGAGGGGCCGCAACGTATCGCCTGCCGCCAGTTCCTCCTCCAGCGCGGCGAACTCCAGTTTTTCCCGGTTGATCGTCCGGTTGGCGCCGGTCTGCGCCACCCCCTCCTGCCAGTTTTCCGAGCCGATCAGGCTGTGCACATAGATCCCGGGCACCCCCGCCAGCGCCAGCATAACCGCCTGCCCGGCAAGAAACGTTTCCGCCCGTTGCCCCGCCGGCAGGGCCGGATCGGTGATCGCCGAGAGGTAGTTCACGTTCATTTCATAGGGAATCTTGCCGTCGGCGGTCGCCTTGTAGGAGATGCGTCCACCCCGCTCCTGAACGGTGGCGATCATCGCCTCCCGTTCGACATCGTCAAGGATACCGTGGGTCGGCAGCAGACCGATTCCGTCGTGGCTGGCGCAGAAGTTGAAAAACGACGCCTGCGGTCCCGGGTCCTCAAGGCCGGCCGCCCAGGACTGAAGATGAGTGGTGTCGCTGCGCAATACCGCATCCAGCAGGAGCGGCGGCAACGGGAAGTTGTACACCATGTGCGCTTCGTCGCCGTCACCGAAGTAAGAGATGTTCTCCGCGTGGGGCACGTTGGTTTCGGTAATCAGGATGCTCGCCGGGTCCACCAGCTCCATCGCCCGGCGGAACAGCTTGACGATCCGGTGGGTATTGGGATGGTGGATACAACTGTGACCGATCTCCTTCCACAGATAGGCGATCGCGTCGAGGCGGACGATCTGCGCCCCGTGCCCGAGGTAGGAGAGAAACACGTCCAGCATATCAAGGAGCACCGGTGGGCTTTCCCAGTTAAGGTCCACCTGATCGGCGGAAAAGGTTGTCCAGACGTGCTCGGTACCGCGCGCCGTTTCAAACTCAGTCAGCAGCGGCAGGGCGCGGGGCCGCACAACCATGCTGAGATCGGTGTTCGGATCGGCGGTGATGAAGTAGGTGTCGTACGGCGCCGCTCCGTTGAGAAACGCCTGAAACCACGGCCCCTGTGCGGAGCAGTGGTTGAGTACCAGATCCGCCATCAGCCGGAACTCCGCGGCGATCGCCTCCACGTCGTCCCACGTACCCAGCGCGGGATCAATTTCCCGGTAGTCGATCACCGAGAATCCATCGTCCGAGGAGTAGGGAGAAAACGGGAGAATATGCACGCCGGAGACGGTATCCTCGCATAGCTCATCCAGAAACCGGTACAGATAGCGCAGCGGCGGCGCATCGGGGCCACGGAAACTGTCACCGTAGCTGATCAGAATCGCGTCGTCGGCCGAAAGGGGAAACGCGCCGGCACTGTCGGCAAACCCGTCACGATGGGCGGCGACCGCAGCGCGGTGGCGCTCCACAACGTTCATGACATCCGCGGCAAGTTCCGGATGATCGGGGTAGATTTCCTCAACCAGTTGCTTTACATGTGCGTCCATACCCACAAGAATAGAGTACCCGCGGCGATGCCGCAATTTTTTTCGGGAGAAGATCGGTGGAACTCGTCATTTTTCATTACCATTTGCTTCCCGGCGGTGTCACCGGAGTAATCGAGCAGATGGCGGCAGCGATTAACACCTTTGTGGACACGGTAGACCGGGTTCGCGTAGTGACAAGTTCCCAGCCGGAGAATCTCTCGCTGCCGTCATCGGTACCGCTCGAACTGATGCCGACGATCGGCTACATCTCCCGGCAGCGCCTCGCCGAATACGCGGAACAGCCGGCATCACAGCCGGGGGCGTCGGCACCGCACGATGAAATTCCCGCGCCGGGACCGGTCGGCCAGGTATCGACGGAGGCGGTTGCCGCTGGAGCGGAGGTGCTGGCAACGCGCATCGCCGACGAGCTCCTCCAGCGGTTCGGCGGCACCGAGCGGATCTGGTGGGTCCACAAACACCACATCGGAAAAAACCCGGCGTTCACCCGGGCGTTACTGCAGGTAGCCGCAACCCACCCGAACCAACGGATCGTCTTTCACATCCACGACTTTCCCGAGTGCAGCAGGTACGCCAACCTCCGCTTCCTTGAGGCCGCCGGTGTCGGAGAGATGTACCCCCGCCGGCCCAACGTGCACTACGCCGTGATCAACTCCCGGGATCGGGACATACTCGTTGAGGCCGGGGTCGGTCCGGTCACCTACCTTCCCAATCCGGTCCAATCCGCCGGTCCTTCCGGTCCGGCCGACCGATCCGGAACACCTTTGCTGCGAACAACCCTTGCGGAACGCTACGGCACCGAGTTTCCCCGCTATGCGCCGGAGGATCGTCTGTTTCTGTATCCGGTTCGCTCAATCCGTCGGAAAAACGTTTTTGAGGCGGCGCTCATTACGATGCTGCAGGATGTACCCGCATCCCTTGTCGTCACCCTGCCGGGAGTGTCCCAGCAGGAGAAGCGCTACTCCGCGATGGTCGCCGAGGCGTTTCGCGACGGAACGATTCCCGGACTGTTTGGTATCGGGACGACGATCGCCGAGCACGGGATCAGCTTTGAGGAGCTCCAGCGCAGCGCCGACGCGATCATATCCAGCTCCGTGCAGGAGGGCTTCGGCTACCAGTACATCTCACCGCTGGTGCTGGGCCTGCCCCTGGTCGCCCGGCAGCTCGATATCATGGGAGACATAATCGGCCTCTACCGGCGCCACCCGCACGCGCTGTACAACGCGATCCGCGTTCCCGACCGCTCTCCCAGTCTTTCCGGCCCGGCGGCGTTACTCCGGTTCCGATATGAGGAACGGATCGACCGGCTGCAAGGCACCGTTCCCGACGACGCGATCGACGAACTGTACCGGCAGCTCGAGCGTTCGATTGGTGGTGATACGCTGGAGTTCTCGTACCTGCTGCCCCACATGCAATACGTCCTGCTCCAGGATCTGCGCCGGGACCCCGCGTTTCTCACGGAGGTGCAGACGCTCAACGGTACGCTCCTTGCGGAGATCAACTCCGCTCTTGAGACGCCGGTGACGGAAACCGCCCCGGTGAAGGAACAGTTCGGCCCCCGGGCACACGCGTCGGTGGTGGAACGGGTCATCGCTGAACTGAACGCGGACGCCCCGGCGCCGGAATCGCCCCGGGACCGCCACGGAGCGACGCCGGAACCGGCGAACGAACCGCCGCGCACCGAGAGTCCCCGGGAGGCGATTCTGCGCCGCTTTGCAACCCTGGAATACCAGCGGCTCCTGTACGAGTAAGTGAGACGTACGCAGCTCGACTCATATGAAAAGCGCCCGGTTATTGCTGAGAGGATTTATAAACAAAATACGATTATCGTGAAATTCGGTACAATAACACGCACAAGGGGTGACTTATACTTGCAAGAAAAGCGTGAACGGTCTATAGTTGGGAAAGCAATTCTCCCTAACAAGTCCTTCTTCTCGCACCAACACAGGGTTGGGGCGCGGAGAAAATCCTGTTATCAGAAGGAAGCAGTATGTCAAAGAATTTTATTATGATCGACGGGAACGAAGCAGCGTCGCGGATCGCGTACGCGTTCAGCGAAGTTGCGGCGATTTTCCCGATCACACCCAGTTCACCGATGGGTGAACACGCTGATGCCTGGGCGGCACAGGGCAAAAAGAACCTGTTCGGCCAGACCCTCGAAATCATCGAGATGCAGAGTGAGGCCGGTGCGGCCGGTGCGGTGCACGGATCCCTGACCGGGGGCGCCCTGACCACCACCTACACCGCCAGCCAGGGGCTGCTGTTGATGATCCCCAACATGTACAAGATCGCCGGTGAACTCTTGCCGACGGTGTTCCACGTCTCCGCCCGTTCGATTGCGGCTCAGTCCCTGTCGATCTTCGGCGACCATTCAGACGTGATGGGCGTACGCCAGACCGGTTTTGGCCTCCTCGCCAGTAACAACGTGCAGGAAGCGCAGGACCTCGCCGCGGTCGCACACCTTGCCTCGCTGGAGTCCCGGATTCCCTTCGTTCACTTTTTCGACGGGTTCCGAACCAGTCACTCGATTCAGAAAATCGAGGAACTGGACTACGAGACGCTCCGGTCGATGCTGGACATGAAGTACGTCGAGGATTTCCGGAAAGTCGGACTGCGTCCGGAAGACCCGATGGTTAAAGTCGGCGCGCAGAACCCGGACGTCTACTTCCAGGGACGTGAGACGGTCAACAATTACTACGCCGCCACGCCGGAAATCGTCCGCAAATACATGAAGATGTTCGAAAAGAAGACCGGTCGCAGCTACGACCTCTTCGAATACATCGGCGCACCCGATGCCGAGAAGATCGTCGTCGGTATGGGCAGCGGCATGGATACTGTCAAAGAGACGGTTGAGCACCTGGTCAAAAAGGGTGAAAAGGTTGGTGCGGTCATCGTACGCCTCTACCGCCCCTGGTCCGGTGAAGATCTCCGCAAGGTGATCCCCGAGTCGGTCAAAAAGATCGCCGTTCTGGATCGCACCAAAGAGCCGGGAGCACCGGGAGAACCGCTGTATCTGGACATCGTCCAGACGCTGGTCGGACGCAACATCGAGATTATCGGTGGCCGTTACGGTCTGTCGAGCAAAGAGTTCACTCCGGCGATGGTCAATGCGGTCTACGATCACGTTGATGGCGCGGCGTTCCACGACTTCACCGTGGGAATCACCGACGACCTCTCCAATAAGAGCATTCCGGTTAAAGAGAACATCGATGTGGAGCAGGACGGTATCGTCCGCTGCAAGTTCTGGGGCTACGGTTCCGACGGTACCGTCAGTGCCAACAAGAACTCGATCAAGATCATCGGTACCGAGACGGACATGTACGCCCAGGCGTACTTCAGCTACGACTCCAACAAGTCCGGCGGTTACACCGTCAGCCACCTGCGCTTCGGAAACAAACCGATCAGGTCGGAGTATCTGCTCACCAAGAGTGAGTTCATCGCACTTCACCGTCCCCAGTACATCGGTCGGTTCGACATCCTTGAGGGAATTGCCGATGGCGGCACGTTCCTGATTAACACCACCGAGGAGCCGGAGAACGTCTTCAATAACTTCACGAAGAAGATGCAGGACGAGATCATCGAAAAGAACGTCAAGGTCTTTGCGATCGATGGCTTCAAGCTCGCCAAAGAAGCGGGCCTCGGCAACCGGATCAACACGGTTATGCAGGTTGCGTTCTTCAAGCTTGCCAAGGTGATCGACCCGGATAAAGCGATTGAACTGGTCAAGAAGTACGTTGAAAAGCAGTTTATCAAGAAGGGCAAAGAGATCGTTGAGCAGAACTGGAAGGCGATCGACATGGCGGTTGACGCTGTTCAGGAGGTACCGGTACCGAAAAAGGCCGAGAAGTCCGTGGAAGACACCGTCCTCGTACCGGAAGACGGAAGCGAGTTCGGCAAGAAAATCGTCGAACCGATCTGGCGCATGAAAGGTGATCAAATCACCGTGGCGGAGATGCCCGTTGACGGTCGCATTCCCACCGGAACCAAACGAATAGAACAGGGCGGTCGTCCCGGACCGGTTATCACCAAATGGGCGGCAAAGAACGAGCTCACCCAGAATATGGACGTCCAGTGGGACGAGGCGTATTTCGAATACCCCGGAAGCTGCATGGGGTGCGGTGAGGTTCCCTACATCCATCTGATCTCACAACTGTACGGTGACCGGATGATGATCGCCAACGCAACCGGATGTTCGTCGATTTACGGCGGGACGTTCCCGGCGGTCCCCTACACCACCGACAGCAAGGGCTACGGTCCGATCTGGGCAAACAGCCTCTTTGAGGATAATGCCGAGTATGGGTTCGGCATGCGGCTGGCCGTCGATGCGAACCGCCGGCA
>JAQIBO010000366.1 GCA_027859055.1 Spirochaeta sp. | reverse complement strand
TTTCCAACAACCCCACCGGAACGAAACTGGGACAGGACCGGAACCGCGACAACCACTGCCCAGAAGACGTTGAACGCTGCCGAGGTCAACGCGACAAGCGGAATTGACGGGGTTGTGGGGAGGTACACCGGAAGCAGCGTCGCTTCCACCGCGACGGACAGGTGCCAGAACGCGGCGACCGCGAAAAAGAGCAGAATCCACCGGCGCCACGGCCCCTCCACCAGCGTTCGCCGGTGCAGAAACCCCCACAGGAACCACCCGCCGAGGTACCCGTAGACGATACCGGAGAGGCCGCGGTGCCAGACTGTCGCGCTTTGTGTTACCGACACTACGATTCCGGTGACGGTAATGCCGATCGCCAATCCGAGGAGTATGCGCAGGCGCGTGCGGGAGGGTGACGATACCGCGTGGAGAACAAACCGCGGGGCAAAATAGAGAACGACACAGGTTGCCACGGCGTTTACAATCAGGTAGATCAACCCGTTGGTGAGCGCCATTTCCATCGCAGCCGACTCGACAAGGTAGAGGCGTCGTATTAACGAGTAGGTGTACATAAGGTCAAACGCCGCCTGGGCGCCAAGAAACAGAATATAGCTGAGCAACCACTTGAACGGACGTTGCTGGTACGAGAGAAACGCAAGAACGGCAGCGACGAACAGTGAGGTAAAACTCACCATCCGCATCCAGATGACAAAGTCGTTTAACACCGTCCGGTAAGTATACCAGAGGCGGTGGTGTCACGGAACTACCGGTTTGCCGGCGTGGTGGTCGCCCCCGGGCCAGGCCTTTCCCGCAGTCGCCGGCGCGCGCCCACGCGCCCGGCGCGGCCTCCCGGCCTCAACGATACCAGCCGTAACCGCCGCGGTCGGTGTTGATGTAAATCGTCTTGAGCTGGGAGTAGCCGTCCAGACTCGCTTTGTGGACCTCCCGGCCGTAGCCGGACTGCCCGAACCCGCCAAACGGTGAGCCGCTGGGGACGGGGTGGTAGTCGTTAACCCAGACCGTTCCGGTCCGCACCGCCTGGGCAACCTCAAGCGCCACCGAAATGTCGCGCGTCCAGACCGCGCCGGCCAGGCCGTACGCCGAGTTGTTGGCGAGAGCGATCCCGTCGGCGGCGTCCGTAAACCGCTGCACCACGAGAACCGGCCCGAAGATCTCCTCCCGACACACCCGCATCTCCGGGGTTACTCCGGTCAGAATTGTGGGATTGAGATAGGGGCCCGTGTCGTAGATACCGTCGGGGCCGCCGGTTGGGGCGTCGCCGCCGGTCGCAATCGTGGCGCCTTCGGTGGTACCGAGTTTGACGTACTCGAGAACGCTGTCACGTTGATCCTGAGAGACCATCGGCCCCATGCGCGTCGCCTCGTCCAGGGGATCGCCGATGGAGATGGTGCGACAGAGCTCCGCGAGGTCCGCGACAAACCGGTCGTGAATTTCCTCATGTACCAACAGACGACTGCCGGCGGAGCAGACCTGCCCCTGACTCATCATGATTGCCATCGCCGCCGCCTCGAGGGCGCGGTCATAATCTGCGTCGGGGAAGACGATATTGGCGGACTTTCCACCAAGCTCCAGGGTGACGGGAATGACGCGCTCCGCGGCTTTGGCGGCTACGTGGCGTCCCACTTCAGTGGAGCCGGTAAAACTGAGCTTGGCGATACCTGAATGGGCCAATATCGCCTCACCGCAGACGCGACCACTCCCGGGAAGCACGTTCAGCAGTCCCGGCGGCAGGATATCGGCGGTAATTTCCGCCAGGGCGAGCAGGCTTAAGGGAGTGAGCGTTGCCGGTTTGATGACTACCGCGTTACCGGCGGCCAGCGCCGGGGCCAGTTTCCAGCCGCTGATCAGAAACGGGAAGTTCCACGGGACGATCGCCCCGACCACGCCAAACGGCTCGCGCAGAACCATGCTCATCTGCTGCGGATCGTGGCGCTTCAGCGTCTCTTCGTCGCTGCGAATCACTCCGGCGAAGTAGTGAAACAGGTCGGCGATCGCGTCGATATCAAAGCGCGTTTCCGCAATCACCCGGCCGGTGTCCAGTGTTTCGATGCGTGCAAGCGTCTCCCGGTTGGCGACGATCCGGTCACCCACCGCGGCGAGCACCTGCGCCCGTTCTACCGCCGGCCGCGCCCACCACGCGGGCCACTCCTGTGCCGCTGCGGCGACGGCATCCTCAACGTCCTCTTCCGCCGCCGCGGCAACCCGAGAGAGTTCCCGGCCTCCCGCGGGGGCGTGCACGGAAACGGTGTCCCCGGAGCGTGCGCTCCGGAAACTACCATCAATAAACAACCCGTAGTGCGATTGAATATCCATCACTTAGTCGATATAACCGTTTTCGCTGAGCCATTCCCGGGCGATCTGGTCCGGTTCGACCCCGTCGTCGTACAGCACGTTGAGCGCACTCATCGTCGGCGTATCGATCGCGCCACTCAGGGTGTTGATCGTGTCGATCACGTCCGGATAGTCGCTGATGACTTCATCGGAGATAACGTAGGCACCGTTGTACGCGGGAAAAAACTCCTTGTCGTCGGGAAGCATCACCAGGTACATCCCAGCGATGCGGCACTCGGAGGAATACGCCGCGCCTA
>JAQIBO010000268.1 GCA_027859055.1 Spirochaeta sp. | reverse complement strand
GACGCGGCAAGGTGATCAACCGCCGCCAGCAGCCGTTCCACCTCCACCCGGTTGGCAATATGAATCGCCGTGGGAATCACGTCGTTGGACGACTGCCCCCGGTTCACATGGTCATTGGGATGGACCGGAGCGCGTGTCCCCCGCGGCTGCCCCAGCATCTCGTTTGCCCGGTTGGCGACCAGCTCGTTGGTGTTCATGTTCCAGCTGGTACCGCTGCCGGTCTGAAACACATCGATCGGGTAGTGATCGTCCCACTTCCCCTCGTACACCTCCGTCGCGGCGCGCACAACCGCATCGGCACGTTCCCCGTCCACCAGACCCAGACGCGCGTTCACCTGTGCCGCGTTTTTCTTGATCAACGCCAGGGCACGAATCATCGCGGCAGGGATTCGCATCGGGCTCACCCCGAAGTTCTCCACCGCCCGTTGCGTCTGGGCACCCCAGTACGCCCAGCCCGGTATCTCCACCTGCCCCATCGAGTCCGACTCGTGTCGCGGCGCCTCGTTTGTATCGCTTCCGGCCATATCTCTCCTCCCCGTACTCATCTATATACCAACTGAACGGTACAAAGGGCAAACGGATCGTTCCGGATCGAGTGCTCGATTTCTGCCGCGAATTTGGTATACTAAAGAAGTGCCCCGTCTCCGGTTGAAGTGTTTAATGGCAGGAGAGGAGTTTTCAAAGTGAGTAGTACGATGGAATTAAACCAGGATACGTTGCAACAGATTGGCGAGTACGTGAAGCAGCATCTCCTGGAATGGCAGCGCGAGACGGCCGGGGCCGCCGGTGCGGGCGCGGGGACGGGCCCTTCCGCAAGACTGTCCGCCGAAGATGTGCGGCGGGATATCGCTCTGGGAGAGCGCATCGTCCGGGTTGAAGAAGAGCTCAAAACGCAGCGCGACCTGATTCGCGAGGGGTTTGCCGAGACAGCCCGGCGGTTTGACGAGCAAATGGCCCACTTTAATGCCCGCTTTGATGACGTCAATAGGCGCTTTGAGGAACAGACCGCCACCATGAATGCCCGCTTTGATGACGTCAACAAACGCTTTGACGATGTCAACAAACGCTTTGAAGAACAAACAGCCAGCGTCAACAAACGATTCGAGGAGCAGGCGGCCAGCACCAACGCCCGGTTCGAGGAACAGACGGCCAGTATCAATGCCCGTTTCGACGACGTGAACAAGCGCTTTGAGGACATGCACCGCTATACGAATCGCTGGATGGTGCTGATCTCCCTATTTCTGGCGATGATCGGCGCGATGCCGTGGCTCATGGGAGCGTATTGAGTTTGGAAGACTTCCCCTCCTGGAGACTTTAATCGATGCGGTGGTGCAGGACCGGGTGGTGTCGCTTCCGTTTGACCGTTACTTCGCCTCTCTCTGACTGCGCCTTCCTGCAGTACCGAACGGTATCCGCATAGCCCGGTGCCCCTTCGCGTTGCACGTGATGGAGCGCCAACCCGTCGCTCCGTCCATGCTAACCCTCCCTGCGTTCAGGCCGACGCCAGGTACAGTATCGGTGGGGTGTACTTGTGAAAGCTCTTCCGCGTTTCCGGGGCAAGCTTCCGGAACGTCTGCGCAGAGACGATCAGTTTACCCTGGTGCTCCGGCTGCCCGCCTTCGCCGAGGCGCACGGCGATGTTGACCGCGTCGCCCAGTACGTCGGGGATGTCAAACGGCGGGTAGTGGACCACGTAGAACGAGCCGTAATGCGCGGCGATGCGGATACCCGCCGGCTTCCCGCCTATGACCAATTCGTGTTCCACCCGGTACTTCATCTCGAGCAACGCTTCGATTCCGGCGTCGACGTGTGAGTCCGGAAAGTAGCCCAGGGCGCTGTCGCTGATGTACTTGATCAGCGTACCGTCCCGTCCGGCGACAACTTCGTGGGTTATCTCGGCAAACTGAGTGAGAATCGCCGCCTCTTGTTCAAAGGTGGCGTCCTTGACCAGGCGGTGAAACCGCGTCAGGTCGGTAAAGAAAACGAGTCCTTCCAGGTGATGATTCTTCATGTCATCCTCCATATTACGTTGTTACTCAGTCGGTCCGTGCGCCCGACAGTACGGTGGATGGATCGTCGGCCCATGCGTCCGACAGTTGAATGGGTTGGTACCTACAATAGTAGTCCCGCTATTGAAAATCCGCAACAGAATTTTTGTACGTGGGTAGGTGACACACCCTCGATTTCTGCCGTGAATTTGGTATACTGAAGAAGTGGAGTGCCTCCGCTTTCGGTGTGTAATGACAGGAGGCGTGTAATGAGTAGTGCGATGGAACTGAATAAGGATACGTTGCAACAGATTGGTGAATACGTGAAGCAGCATCTCCCTGAATGGCAGCGCGAGTCAGTCGGGACTACCGGCGCGGCCGCTGGTGCGGCGGCGGGTCTGTCTGCGGAAGAGGTGCGCCGCGATATCGCCCTGGGCGAGCGGATCGTCCGGGTTGAAGAGGAGCTGAAAACGCAGCGCGACCTGATCCGTGAGGGATTTGCCGAGGCGGCGCGACGGTCTGAGGAGCAGATGGCGCACTTTGATGCGCGGTTTGATGATGTCAACAAACGTTTCGACGACGTCAACAAACGGTTTGAGGAACAGACGGCCAATTTCAATACCCGGTTTGACGATGTCAACAAGCGTTTCGAAGAGCAGGCGGCCGCATTTAACAAGCGTTTCGAAGAGCAGGCGGCCGCATTTAACAAGCGTTCCGAAGAGCAGGCGGCCAACACCAACAGACGCTTCGAGGAACAGACCGCGAGCGTGAATGCCCGGTTTGAAGAACAGAACGCGAGCATCAACGCGCGTTTCGACGATGTGAACAGGCGATTTGAGGATATGCACCGATATACGAATCGCTGGATGGTGCTGATTTCCCTCTTTCTGGCGATGATCGGCGTGATGCCGTGGCTCATGGGAGCGTACTGATGAGGTCAGCACCGTTATGAAACGAAGACGCCCTAGTATCAGGATACGCGCTGCGATGCCGGTTCTTCTCGGTGCAATCCTCCTGATCGTTGGGTTTACGGCTCCATCGGTTGTCGCGATGTCTTCGGGAGAACGGGGTGAATCCTCCGGAGCGGGTGGTCCCGCGTATGGAACGCGGGAGGATAATCCGCGAGTATCCGACGCACCCCGAGGTGCTGCCGCGGGCGCTACGACGATGGACATCGACGGCGGGGAGTTTTCGATCCCGCCCCGGGACCCGGAAACGATGTGGCGAACCGATCGTGACTTTTATGAAGCGGCGTATCTTACCCTCGGGGGAGGCTGTTTCTGGTGTGTTGAGGCGGTCTATGACAACGTCAGGGGGGTGATCGATGCGATCTCCGGTTACGCCGGCGGCTCCGTCCCCGATCCGACGTACGAGCAGGTTGTCAGGGGCCGAACCGGACACGCCGAGGTCGTCCGGATCGCTTACGATCCGTCGGTCACTGACGTCGAAACGCTGCTCGAGGTATTCTGGCGCGCCCACAACCCCACAACCCCCAACCGTCAGGGAAACGATGTCGGCACGCAGTACCGATCTATCGTTCTGTACGAATCCGCGGCTGAGAGACAGATCGTCATACGATCGATGCAGGAGATTAACACGCTTGGTCTGTATGGGCGTCCTGCGGTCACCGAGATAGAGACGCTGACGGAGTTCTATCCCGCTGAGGAGTACCATCAGGATTATT